>NZ_JBHUPT010000017.1:0-151497 GCF_049056525.1 Leisingera coralii
CTGCGGGTGCGGGAGAACCTCCCCTGCCCCGCAGGTGCCGTATTCGCTTAGGCGCGCGCTTCGCGGATCAGGCGCAGGATGTCCTGGGCCGCTTCGGGGATGTTGGTGCCCGGGCCGAAGATCGCCTTGACGCCTTTGCTGTACAGGAACTCGTAATCCTGCTGCGGGATCACGCCGCCGCAGATCACGATGATGTCGCCGGCGCCTTCCGCCTTCAGCGCCTCGACCAGCTGCGGCGCGAGGGTCTTGTGGCCTGCGGCCTGGGACGAGATGCCGATCACGTGCACGTCGTTGTCGATGGCGTCCTGGGCAGCCTCTTCCGGGGTTTGGAACAAGGGGCCCACGTCGACGTCGAAACCGATGTCGGCAAAGGCCGTTGCGATCACCTTGGCGCCGCGGTCGTGGCCGTCCTGGCCCATTTTCACCACCAAGAGGCGCGGGCGGCGGCCTTCTTCCTCGGCGAAGTCCTCGATCGACTTCTGGATCGCGGCAAAGCCTTCGTCGCCCTCATAGGCAGCGCCATAGACGCCGGCCAGGGTTTTCACCTCGGCGCGGTGACGGCCGAATTCCTTTTCCATCGCCATGCTGATTTCTCCGACTGAAGCACGGGCACGGGCCGCCTCTACCGCGGCCTCCAGCAGGTTGCCGCCTTCCTTGGCGCGGCGGGTGAGTTCGTCGAGCGCCGCCTGGCAGGCAGCCTCGTCGCGGGTCTTGCGCATCGTCTCAAGGCGCGCGATCTGCGCCTCGCGCACCGCATGGTTGTCGACGTCGAGGATGTCGATCGGGTCTTCCTTGTCCTTGCGGTACTTGTTGACGCCAACCACAACCTCATCGCCGCGGTCGATCATCGCCTGGCGGCGGGCAGCGCTTTCCTCGATGCGCAGCTTGGGCATGCCGCTCTCGACGGCCTTGGTCATGCCGCCCATCTCCTCGACCTCTTCCATCAGCGCCCAGGCCTTTTCCACCAGTTCGTTGGTGAGGCTTTCGACGTAGTAGGAGCCGGCCAGCGGGTCGACGACGTTGGTGACGCCGGTTTCTTCCTGCAGCACCAGCTGGGTGTTGCGGGCGATGCGGGCGGAGAAGTCGGTGGGCAGCGCGATGGCCTCATCCAGCGCGTTAGTGTGCAAGCTTTGGGTGCCGCCGAGCACTGCAGACATCGCCTCATAGGCAGTGCGGATCACGTTGTTGTAGGGATCCTGCTCCTGCAAGCTGACGCCCGAGGTCTGGCAGTGGGTGCGCAGCATCTTGGAGCGTTCGGACTTGGCCCCGAATTCGGTCATCACCCGGTGCCACAGGGTTCGGGCGGCGCGCAGCTTGGCAATTTCCATGAAGAAATTCATGCCAATCGCAAAGAAGAACGAGAGCCGCCCTGCGAATTTGTCCACGTCCATTCCGGCGTCCAACGCGGCGCGCACGTATTCGCGGCCGTCGGCGATGGTATAGGCCAGCTCCTGCACCAGGTTCGCGCCGGCCTCCTGCATGTGGTAGCCGGAGATCGAGATGGAGTTGAACTTGGGCATCTCGTTCGAGGTGTACTCGATGATGTCCGAGATGATCCGCATCGAGGGTTTCGGCGGATAGATATAGGTGTTGCGGACCATGAACTCCTTCAGAATGTCATTCTGAATGGTGCCCGCAAGCAGGGATTTGTCGTGGCCCTGCTCCTCGCCCGCGACGATGAAGGAGGCCAGCACCGGGATCACCGCGCCGTTCATGGTCATCGAGACCGAGACCTTGTCGAGCGGGATGCCGTCGAACAGGATCTTCATGTCCTCGACTGAATCAATGGCCACGCCCGCCTTGCCGACATCGCCGACCACGCGCGGGTGGTCGCTGTCATAGCCGCGGTGGGTGGCGAGGTCGAAGGCGACCGAGACGCCCTGCTGGCCCGCGGCCAGGTTGCGGCGGTAGAAGGCGTTGGATTCCTCCGCGGTGGAGAAGCCCGCGTACTGGCGGATGGTCCAGGGGCGGCCTGCGTACATGGTGGCCTTCACCCCGCGGGTGAACGGGCCGAAACCGGGGAGCGTGCCCATGTGGGGCAAGTCCCTGGTGTCGTCTTCGGTGTAGAGCGGCTTGACCTCGATGCCTTCCAGCGTCTGCCAATTGAGGTCGTCAACCGCCCGTCCGCGCAGCTCTTTCTCAGCCAGAGCGCGCCATTCGTCTTTGTTTGTCATCAGGTCTTCCTCTTGTCAGTCCGATATCGGGCGGGTTCAGTCCCGCCGCCAGTTTATCCGGGTCGTGCACCAGCGTGGCGGCACCATCGGCGCCGGCAGCCAGCCACATCATGTCGTCGGCATAGCGTTCACGCAGAATTGCGGTCTGCGTGTCGTCGAAGGGGCGCCAGCGGCCCGCCCCCTGGGGCAGCTTGGCGGCCGTGGAGGCCGGCAGGCTGGCACGCAGGTCCTGCAGGCAGAGCGAGGCGTTGAGCCGCACCCGCGCGTGGGTGCGCGGCGCCTCTGCCCCGGTGAGGGCTTCCAGCGCCGCCTCCGGCCGGGCGCCAAAGGTTTCGAACGGCAGCACCTGCAGCGGCACGCCGGGCATGGCGCAGGCGATATCGGTGATCACGTCGCGCCAGCTGCGCGGCGCCTGCGTGAGCCGGTCCAGCAGCGCCGCCGAGGGCACCGGGTGGCCGCGCGCCACCGCAAAGGCCAGTGCCGAGGTCCAGTAGCTGTCCAGGCTGCGGATGCTGAGCACGACGCTGCCCAGGCTGCCGCCAAAGGCCTCGGCAAACCGGGCCATCCGCTCCCCCGCGCCGCAATAAAGTTCGCCGAGGCGCAGATTGACGCGCGGCGTGCCGATCATGTTTTCATCGCTGACCAGCAGCTGGTGCACGCCCTGCTCCTTGCAGTCTGCCAGGTTGAGCTGCAGCCGCCCGCGGGCGCGCCTGGCCAGGTCGCGGCCGCTGACCCGCGCCGGTCCGGGCTGGATTCCGTGGAACAGGCCGTTCCGGGTGCGGAACGGGCCCCAGTATCCGATACCCTGCCTGGCAAGCCCGTGCGCATTCTGGCGTATGTATTCCTGGAACGATGTGGTGGTGCAGCGGTGCGCACCGGTGTGAAGGATGACTTTCATCGTGTTACGGGACCTCTGCTGGAGGGCCGCAGGCCGCAGCCCGGTCATGGGGAATTGCACAATCATGGCCGGCAACCCCTCATTATCCCGTTAACAATGATATTTTTTGCCCGTGTGCCGGATTTCTCCGTCGCATTTGCCGCCGCTGCACATATATTCAACGGGACAGGAGAGATCATGAAAGCAATCCTATCCGTTGTTTTGGCAGGTTTTCTTCCGCTGGCGGCCGTGGCGGCCGATGGCAGCACCCCTGAATTGATCCAGCCCGGGTACGATGTGGACCTGGAGGAGTTCCAGTGGACGCACCGGCCGGTGGTGGTGTTTGCCGACAGCCCCGAGGACCCGCGGTACCATGAACAGATCGAGCGGCTTATGCAGGGCGCCGAAGCCCTGCGCGAACGCGATGTGGTGGTGCTGACCGATACCGATCCGGCGGCGCGCTCGGCTTTGCGCAAGAAGCTGCGGCCGCGCGGGTTCATGCTGGTGCTGGTGGGCAAGGACGGCGGCGTCAAGCTGCGCAAGCCGCATCCCTGGACGGTCCGCGAGCTGTCCCGCAGCATCGACAAATTCCCCGAACGCCTGCGCGAAGTGGAAGAACGCCGCGGCGGCTGAGCTTGGCCGCGGCGGGTGTCTAGCTGTTGCCGCGCACGTAGATCAGCGCCATCGCCTGTTTGTCCAGCACCAGCATGGCGTGGCCGTCCGGCACAAAGACCAGCTTGGACGCCGGGTTGCGGATCGCCTGGTAATAGATCGCCTTGACCAGATCGGTCATGCAGCTGACGCCCGCGAGGCCCGAATTCAGAACCCCCAGCCCCTGCGGCAGGTCGCGGGACATGATCTCCTCTGTCACTGCGTTGGGGGATTTTCCGGAGACGTTGAACACCACCGGCTTGCCCGCATCGAGCATTTTCATCCCGGTCTCGATGGAGCGGGCGCGGTCCAGAAGCGAGGTGATCCGCGGGCTTTCGGCCGTGTGGAACACCGCCGCCGTGCAGCTCATCGAGGATTGGAAAAAGTAAGTCTCCCCCAGTTCGACCCAGGCGGAGAGCTGGGCGCGCAGCGCCTCCTCCTTGTCCAGGGCGCAGCCGGAGAGGATGGCCAAAGCGGCCAGAAAGCAGGTCAGGAGACGAGTCATGCGGCACCTTGAAGTCGTCAAACGCCGCCAGTGTCGCAGACATTCCTGAAGATTTGGTGCATGGCACCCTGCGGTGCGGGGCAGGCACGCCCGCGGGGGCGGGAAAACCCGCCTGCCCGTCTGCATATGTGCCTGCCCCGCGGTGCATCATTCGAATTCCATGATCACATCGTCGACCGCCAGGCTGTCGCCTGCGCCCGCGTTGATCTTGGAGACGACGCCCTTCTTCTCGGCGCGCAGGATGTTTTCCATCTTCATCGCCTCGACGGTGCAGAGCGCCTGGCCCTCCTGGACCTCCTGCCCCACTTCGACGTCGACCTTCACGATCAGACCGGGCATCGGGCAGAGCAGCATCTTGGAGGTATCGGGCGCCACTTTCTCCGGCATCAGCTGAGCCAGCTCTGCCTGGCGCGGGGTGCGGACCTTGACCTGCAGGTCAGCGCCGCGGGAGCGGATGCGGAAGCCCTGGGTCGCCTTGCCGGTTTTCAGAACCAGGGTCTCGCCGTTCACCTGCAGGGTGGCAAGCTGGTCGCCCGGGGTCCAGTCCGAGGTCACACGGTAGCTGCCGCCGCCCTCGAAATTGACGGTTGCGCCCTCGCGGTCGGCGTCGATCACCACGTTGAAGGACTGGCCCTGCAGGGTGACGACCCAATCGGTGCCGACCTTGCGCTCGTGGTTGTCCATCCGGCCGGACACACGGGTGCGGCGGATTTCGGCAACCCGGTGCATCGCGGCGCAGGAGGCCGCGATCTTGCGCAGGTCGTCGCTGTGCAGTTCGACGCCTTCGAAGCCCTCGGGATACTGCTCCTCGATGAAGGCGGTGGTCATGGAGCCTTCGATGAAGATCGGGTGGTCCATCACCGCCGACAGGAACGGCAGGTTGTGGCCGATGCCCTCCACCTCGAAGCCGTCCAGCGCATTGCGCATCGCCTCGATCGCGTCCTCGCGGGTCGGTGCCCAGGTGCAGAGCTTGGCGATCATCGGGTCGTAGTACATTGAGATCTCGCCGCCCTCATAGACGCCGGTGTCGTTGCGTACCGCGGACTCGCCTTCGGGCGCATCGCCCTGCCATTTGCCATTGACCAGCATCGGGCCTGCGGCGGTCTCCGCCGGCGGGCGGTAGCGGGTCAGGCGGCCGATGGAGGGCAGGAAGCCGCGGTACGGATCTTCGGCATAAAGCCGGTTCTCGATAGCCCAGCCAGTGAGCTTGACGTCCTCCTGGCGCATGGGCAGCTCCGCCCCGTCAGCGACGCGGATCATCTGCTCCACCAGGTCGACGCCGGTGATCAGCTCGGTGACCGGGTGCTCCACCTGCAGGCGGGTGTTCATTTCCAGGAAATAGAAGTTCTTGTCGCCGTCGACGATGAATTCCACGGTGCCCGCCGAGGAATAGCCCACCGCCTTGGCCAGCGCGACGGCCTGTTCGCCCATGGCGCGGCGGGTGTCCTCGTCGAGGAACGGCGACGGGGCCTCTTCAACGACTTTCTGGTTGCGGCGCTGGATCGAGCATTCGCGCTCGCCCAGGTAGATGCCGTTGCCGTGCTTGTCGCAGAGCACCTGGATCTCGATGTGGCGCGGCTGGGTGACAAATTTCTCGATGAAGATCCGGTCGTCGCCAAAGGAGTTCGCGGCCTCGTTCTTGGAGGACTGGAAGCCTTCGCGGGCTTCTTCATCGTTCCAGGCGATCCGCATGCCCTTGCCGCCGCCGCCGGCGGAGGCCTTGATCATCACCGGGTAGCCGATCTCATTCGAAATCTTCACCGCCTCGTCAGCATCGGCAATAAGCCCCATGTAACCGGGCACGGTGGAGACGCCTGCCTCCTGGGCGATTTTCTTGGAGGTGATCTTGTCGCCCATCGCCTCAATCGCGCCTTTCGGGGGGCCGACAAAGGCAACGCCTTCGGCCTCGAGCGCCTCGGCGAACTTGGAGTTCTCGGACAGGAAGCCGTAGCCCGGATGCACGGCCTGGGCGCCGGTCTGGCGGATCGCCTCCATCACCTTGTCGATGACGATATAGGACTGGTTGGCCGGCGGCGGGCCGATGTGGACGGCCTCGTCGGCCATCTGCACGTGCAGGGCCTGCTTGTCGGCGTCGGAGTAGATGGCAACGGTCTTGATGCCCATTTTCCGCGCGGTTTTGATCACGCGGCAGGCGATCTCGCCCCGGTTGGCGATCAGGATCTTATCAAACATAGGCAGTCCCTTGTTTCTTGGTATTCCGGAATGCAAAACGCCGCGCCCGGGGCGAACCCAGGCACGGCGTATGCGCGATGTCACGAGCGGCCCCTGCGGACCGGCTGTTCAGAGAATGAGCGGCGGGTGCCTCAGCACCGGCGCGGGTTTTCCTGGCAATAGACGAGGTTGGCCGCAGCGCCGATTGCAGCGCCGGTGACCAGGTTGCCGTTGAGCAGCGCCGAGCCGGCCGCACCGGCGCCTGCACCGTAGATGAGCCGCTCGCCGGTGGTGTCGCCGCAGGCCGCAACCAGGCCGCACAGCGAGAGCGCCGCGATAAGAGATTTTGCCCGCATGTCCAAGTTCCTTCTTCCGGGGACGTGAGTGTCCCGGCGGAATTTGCAGGCGCAACGGGCTTGCGCAACGGCGGACAGCCGCGGCCCATCAGTTGGGCGGAGGCTTGCCGCATTGGGGGGGGTATACGGCAAGCTTCCGCCGGTGCCTGAAGGGGATAAAAGACGGGCAGGCCGCGGATGGGGGCGCGAACCTGCCCGTTCAGGCGAAGGGGCCGGAACAGATGCTCGGCACAGCAGCGTGGCTGCGCTGCTTGGATCACGATGCACGGCGCGGACCCTGCTGTAAGCCCCTGAAATGCAAGGCCGTTAATTTGGGCAGATTCCTGCTGAATCGCGCAGGGCTTGTGCAAGTTCACGCCGACATAACGGTCTGCGGGACCAAAGCCGGCGCCGAATGGCGGCAGCGCTGGCGCGTAGCCGGACCAGCTGCGGCGCGGGTTAGCGGCAGGCTGCACCGGCAGGCGGCGCCCCGGACGCAGCACCGGACCGCGCGCGCGAACCCGCGGCGCCAGCTCCGTGATATGCGTCCAGGGCCGCGCCATCAATCAAACGCCTCCGGGAAAGAGGCGCGCGCCACCGCCTCGTCGATGACCAGCAGCGCCTCGTAGCTTTCCGGATCGAACGGATCCTCGGCGGGGATCACCTCGCGGCCGAACAGCCAGCTGAGGCGGCCGGCGTCCAGGTTGCCGCGCTCAAACGGCTGGTCGCCGAAATGCTCCCACAGCGCCTGCATGAAGGTCAGGTCGACGCGCTTGTCGACGTTCTTGCGGTCGCGGAAGCGCTCGCGCCGGATCAGCGGCGTCACCCCCTTGGGATTGGGGCGGCGGATGGTGAATTGGAAATCTGTGCCGGGCATACGGCCCGGGAACCCGCGGTGTTTCAGCATATGGGTGCCTCCAGTCCGGCACCCCGCGGGCGGGCAAGGGCCGGCCGCAGGGCCGGACCCTTTTGGTCGTTACTTGTACTTGCCGGTGAATTCCGGCTCTTGCGAGATCGGCTCGGGCTCGACCACGACGAATTCTTCTTCCTGCTGGGCGCAGGCTGCAACGGCGGCCAGCAGGCCGGCCATGGCGATAAGCTTGATGCTCTTGGACATCTCTGTCTCCTGATTAGAAATGCGAAACCTGCGGGGGCTTCGCCCGCCGCGTGCCTCAACCTCAAAGTGCAGGCAGCCCGCAAGCCGCCCGCGCCAAGGATAGCCGGGTTTGCATCCGAGTCACATGCAATTCGCGGCAATTGGCGGCGCTGTGGCTCCAATGCCGCAAGATTCCGCCGATCTGAGCTTTGCCGCGCAAGATATTGTGGATGCATCAGAAAGCCTCCCAAATGCAGCCCGCGGCCTCGGGGCGGTAGGCCTCGAAGAACTGGGTGGCGGCGGGGTCCTGCGCGCCGAAGGGGACCATCCGGTCGGACAGGGAAATCACCACCCGCGCTGGTGCCAGCCCGTGCTGCGCCAGATAGGGCAGCACCAGGGTGTCGCAGAGATGATCCATATCGGGGGCTGCCGCCTCGTAGGAAACGGTGCCGGTCTCCCGCGCGATGTCCGGTGCCAGGAAGCGGAAGCGCGCCCAGGTCTGGCCCGGCTGGCCCGCGGATTCGTCCAGCAGCACTTCGGCCAGCGTCACTGCCTGCCCGGAGGGCACGGCAACCGGCTCAGCAGCGACTGCAGACAGGGCATGAATTGCGAAGGGAATAGCCGCCACAAGACTGCAGCCCCGGCCCCTGGCGAACCAGGCTCCTCCGGCCGGAGCTGCAGGCGCAGCACAAAAAGCGCGCGCTGTCTGTATCTGGCTGACGCGGATCATGAGACTGATTCGCTCCCCATGTCAAATTTTGCCGCAATTTTGGGCGGATTCTTCGTATTCAGGCCGGTTTCCGGGCGGCTCCTGCGCCGGGCTGCATGACGCATCCAGCGGGCGCGGCTGGACGGATTTTCCAGAACCTCCGCAATACTTTGCGCCGCATTCGAAGGCACCCGGCCCGTCACCTGCCCGCCTGCGCGGACACAAAGCCCCTGCCCTGTCCGGGAGATCTCCACCACCGGGGAAAAGCCGCGCAAGGATTGCAACTGCCGCCACATGTCCTGCCGGATCTGATGCGCCAGCCGCAGGGGATCAGCGGCAGGCAGCACCGTTTCTGCCACCACATCGAAACGCGCAGGCAGGCGGCGCGACAGCGTCAGAGCGTCCTCCGTGCGGGTGATATGCCAACGGCTGCGGGGCAAGACTCCAGGATCCCTTTTCATCTGGTTAAAAATATCCTCGGGGGTGCGGGGGCAGACAGCCCCCGCTGGAACATCCGCCGTTAAAGCGGAATGTTGTCGTGCTTTTTCCACGGGTTCTTCAGCTGCTTGCCGCGAAGCGAGGCAAACGCGCGGGCAACCCGGCGGCGGGTGGACTGCGGCATGATCACCTCGTCGATGAAGCCGCGCTCTGCCGCCACAAACGGGTTGGCGAACCGGTCTTCATACTCCGCGGTCTTCTGGGCGATCTTTTCGGGATCGTTCAGATCAGCGCGGTGGATGATCTCGGTGGCGCCCTTGGCGCCCATCACCGCGATCTCGGCGGTCGGCCAGGCATAGTTGAAGTCGCCGCGCAGGTGCTTGGAGGCCATCACGTCATAGGCGCCGCCATAGGCCTTGCGGGTGATCACGGTGACCTTGGGCACGGTGGCTTCGCCATAGGCGAACAGCAGCTTGGCGCCGTGCTTGATGACGCCGCCGTATTCCTGAGAGGTGCCCGGCAGGAAGCCCGGCACGTCGACGAAGGTCAGGATCGGGATCTCGAAACAGTCGCAGAAGCGCACGAAACGGGCGGCCTTGCGGCTGGAGTCGATGTCGAGGCAGCCGGCCAGCACCATCGGCTGGTTGGCAACGACGCCAACGGTCTGGCCTTCGAGGCGGATGAAGCCGGTGATGATGTTCTTGGCGAAATCCTCCTGGATCTCGTAGAAGTCGCCCTCGTCCGCAACCTTGGTGATCAGCTCCTTCATGTCGTAGGGGCTGTTGGGGTTTTCCGGGATCAGGGTGTCGAGGCTGGTCTCGATTCGGCCGGGCTCGTCAAAGAACGGGCGCACCGGGGGCTTTTCGCGGTTGTTGAGCGGCAGAAAGTCGACCAGGCGGCGGACTTCGGCCAGCGCCTCTACATCGTTTTCAAAGGCGCCGTCGGCGACGGAGGATTTCTTGGTGTGGGTGGAGGCGCCGCCCAGTTCCTCGGCCGTGACCACTTCGTTGGTCACGGTTTTCACCACGTCCGGGCCGGTCACGAACATGTAGGAGGTGTCCTTGACCATGAAGATGAAGTCGGTCATCGCGGGCGAGTAGACCGCGCCGCCGGCGCAGGGGCCCATGATGACGGAGATCTGCGGGATCACGCCGGAGGCCATGATGTTGCGCTGGAAGATCTCGGCGTAGCCGGCCAGCGCATCGACGCCTTCCTGGATACGGGCGCCGCCGGAGTCGTTGATGCCGATCACCGGCGCGCCGTTCTGCACCGCCATGTCCATGATCTTGCAGATCTTCTGGGCATGGGTTGCCGACACCGAGCCGCCCAGCACGGTGAAGTCCTGGGAGAACACATAGACCTGGCGGCCGTTGATGGTGCCCCAGCCGGTGACAACGCCGTCGCCCGCCGGCTTGTTGTCTTCCATGCCGAAATCGGCGCAGCGGTGGCTGACGAACATGTCGAATTCTTCAAAGCTGCCCTCGTCCAGCAGCAGCTCGATCCGTTCGCGGGCTGT
The DNA here is from genome assembly GCF_049056525.1 of Leisingera coralii. Lineage (NCBI taxonomy): Bacteria > Pseudomonadati > Pseudomonadota > Alphaproteobacteria > Rhodobacterales > Roseobacteraceae > Leisingera > Leisingera coralii. The sequence goes on from NZ_JBHUPT010000017.1 coordinate 10,474, forward strand.
CAGCTTGCCGCGCCCATGCTGTGCGTCGATGCGGCGCTGGCCGCCGCCCAGCCGCGCGTCCTCGCGGCGGTCTTCCAGCTCGGAAAGGATGTCTTTCATGGCACATGTCCCCTGTAGATTTCACCGGGACCATATATTGCGCGCGCAGCAAGCCAAAGGTAATTTTCGCAAATTTGCAAACCGTTTGCATATGATGTTAGCAAATCTGAAAATCAGCAAAGTCCGAGCGCCGTTTTCCCGCCGCGTGCCGCAGGCGGGACAGCGGAGTCAGGCGGCTTTTGCGATATCCGCCATCTGCCGCAACGCCGCCGTCAGCGGCGCCTTGACCGGGACGGAGACGCCAAAGGGGTTGTCTTCAACCATGGTGATCACAGGATCGTCCTTGAGGAACTTGAGATACGCGGCGATCTGCGCCAGCAGCGCCTGCGCCGCTGTCTTGCGGGCATCGCCGGTGGCGGATTTCATCTCGAACAGCGCCTTCATCAGGGCGGTCTGGTTGCCGTCGGTAGCCCCCGCCAGCCCGGCATCGGCGATCTGCGCCAGCACCGGGTGGTTCTGTGCCCTCAGCGCGTCCTGCAGGCTGGAGACGCCGCGGTCGACGTCCTCCTTGGCGGCCTGCCAGATTTCCATCGGGTCGGCCTGGGGCTTCTCCGCCTCTGCCGGGGTGTCCAGGGCAGCGATCAGCGCCTTCAGCCCCTCCGCGGCCTCCGGCAGGGCGCCGGATTTGAGGGTGGCGGCAATGGCGCGGGCCTGCTCGGCCAGCGGTGCGGCCTGCTCCGGCGGCAGGGCCTTGATCCTGGCTGCCTGCGCTGCCAGCAGCTTGCTCAGCTTGGCCGCCTGCTCTGACTGCGCCGGGGCCGGTTTGGGCTGCGCCTGAAGCTTGGCAAGCGCCGCCTCCAGCCGGTCGAGCCGGGCAGCGCAGCCGTCGTGGTCGCCCTGCCCCAGCAGCTTGGCGCTGGCCTTGATTTCCGGTGCGAGCTTGGCCGCGAGCTCAGGATTGCCCAGCGCCTTGACCGTTTCCGCGGCGGCGGCGATGCGCTGCTTCAACGCTGCTGCCGTTCCGTCATCCGGCTGTTCCGGCGCGCTGGTTTCAGGCAGCTCAGCATCGTCATCGGGCAGGCTGTCCTCGTCGATGATGCTGCCGTCGGGGCCGACCAGCACCGGCTTGAACTTGACCATGCCTTCGGTTTTAAACTTCTTCTTCAGCTGCTTGACGATGCCCTTGAGCGGCTTTTCGGGCTGCAGGAAGACCTCGTTTTCCTCCACCCGAAGGGTGCCGAAGCAGGTTTTCTTGATGCCCGGCATCTTCTTCATGTCGCCGCGCATCACCTTGCCGGGCTTGCGCAGGTCGATCATCAGGCCGCAGTTTTCCGGCTTGCCCGCCAGGCCGAAGGCAAAGGGCAGCTCCTTGCCGGAAACCTTGGACTTTTTCAGAAGCTTCAGGACGGCGTCGGAATCAAAAGCCTGGTCTGGCATGGCATCCTCCTAGCTGGCGCCGCTGAAGGCGGCCCAGTCCTCCGCGCTCATGTCAACGAACTCCAATTCCGCCTCATCGCCGGGCTCCGACAGCGGCTGATCCGGCCAGATCGTCTCATAGGCGCGGCGGAACAGCGCCTGCAGTTCGGCGTCGTCAAAGGGATACTGCTGGCCCGCGAACTGGCCGATGCGGCCGCGCGGATTGGCGATCAGAGAGTCGAGCGCCAGCCGCAGCCAGTCGAGGTTTCCGTCCTTGTGGGCGCGCCTGTGCATGGCGCGGATGTCGGCGTCGAACTGGGCCAGATCGGCCATCGGATCGGGCGCGTTGACGGCCCGGCCCATGGTCAGCAGCCGCGTGTAGCCAGCAATCAGTTCTTTGCGGATTTTCATGGGATCATGTTCCCCGGATTGGCGTTGGTGTAAGTCTTGGTCTCATTGTCCCAGCCGTCAGCGACCGGATATTGCTGCATCATCACCCAGCGGCCCGGGATCTCGCTCGGCGCGGTATTGTGCCTCGCCTTGTATTTCTCGAAGTAGTCGGCGTTGTCCTGGGCCTTTTCCTCGGGGTGGTCCGTCGGGTCGGCGGGAAAGGGAGTGGTTTCGGCGGGCAGCTTGGCCGGTTCCCAGATGAAGTTCACATAGGCGCGGGTCAGCCCCTCGATCTCCTCAAAGCTCTCATAGGTCTTGTCGGGGATCGGCTCGCCATTGTCGTCGAGGCGCACGTGCTTCTTGTGGCCGACAAAGGCCTTGTCGATCGGGCGGCCGTGCTCGACGGTGCAGTCGAAGTTTTCCTCCGGCCAGTCCAGCGGATCGCCGGAGACATCCATTTTGGTATCATCAATGTTGATGCCCTTGCCCGAGGCCGCCTGGGCCGCCAGTTCGCGGCCTGCCAGCCAGTCCTGCGGGCTGTGGAACTTGGAGGAGGCGCCGGTGTAGGAGCGCTCATCTTCGGTTTTTGCATTCGGTGGCTTGCCCGTCTTGAGGCGCTGGATCAGGTCCTCGTCACTGACGTCCGGGCCGTGGCGGTCCAGCGAGTGGCCCGCGTTGCTGTCGACGCCGTCCTTTGCCTCGCAGCCCTCGGCCGCTTCCTTGCACAGCGCCTGCAGGTCGGTGCGGATGCCGTCGAAAGCGGTCTTGGCCTTGGGGAAGTCGGGCTTCTTCGCCTCTTCCTCAGCCGCCGCGACCCGCTCCTTGAAGGGCGTCAGCTTGCCGGCCTCCGTGCCGGCCCGCTCCAGCGCCTTGAGGATGCCCTGGACCTGAAACCGCGCCGTGGCCATCGGCTTGGCCTGCTGCAGCAGCTTTTGGTGGGTGTCCAGCAACAGGAAAGCGTCGCCGTATTCCTTGTCATTGTCCGCCCGGTCCGTGGCGGTCTTCAGTGACGCATCCAGCGCATCCTCTGCCGGTGCCAGCTTGAGGTATTTTTTGGTCCGGTTGTGCTCTTTCTGAACCTTGGCCAGCTTGGCGCGGTAGTCCGCCATGGCCAGCACCAGGTCCATGTAATCGGCCCCGTCCAGCACCGCCTGCAGGTCGCTGGCAGCCTTGGCCGGATCGCCGCCGCGGGCGGTGGCCTCTGCCGCCTTGACCGCCGCGTCGAGCGGGCCGGTCAGCTCATCCGCGTCACCGGGCAGCACCGCCAGAAGGTCCTGCGCGGCCTGCCGGGTGTCCAGGTAAGCGGGCATCGCGCGCAGCAGCGCCAGCGCCCCGGGAACCGCGGCCACCGCCTCCGGATATTTCTGCGCGGCAAGGGCATCGCTCACCGGCTTCTGGAAATCATAGCCGGAAGCTGCTGGATACTGGCCCAGGATCTGCGCCATCTCGCGCCGCTCATCGACAACCTTCATGAGTTGGAACAGCGCATTGAGCTTGACGTGGTACTGCGGCGCGCCGGCGTCCTTGTCAAAGTTCCCCGCATCCGCCAGCACCTTATGCGCGTCCCATGTGGCGGTGAGGTCGGACAGCTCAGGCTCCGCCAGGACCTTTTTGAGGGCCTCGTATTTCTTCTCCAGCGCCTTGACGATCTGCTTGGAGCGGCTCTGGCGCATCAGCACGCGGTTGGCCTTTTCCCAGACCTTCAAATCCGCCATTGCCCCGGCGGGATTGTTGGTGCCCTTGAATTTCTGCTTGGCATCGGCAGCGGCCAGGGCATCGCGGAACCCCTTGTCCGCCTTCAGCGACGCATCGAAGGTGCGCATGTAGCGGGCCAGCGCGCTGCGGTCCGGGGAGCTATAGTTGATCAGCTCCTGCAGCAGGGCCTCAGCTTCGGTGAACTTCTGTTCCTTATAGGCCTTTTTCTTGGCGTTCTTCAGGTGGTTGCGGTAATCCTTTGCATCCGGGACCATGCTGGACAGGATGAAATCGCAGCGGTCATGGGTGTTTGCCATGTAGTCCGCCAGAAGCGCGTCAAAGCTGAGCGCCTTGGCCATATCGCCCTCGTCGCCGAGGTTGGCCTTCCAGCCCTCCAGCGCCGTTTGGGCGGCGCCGAAATCGCCGGCCTTGGAATGCCCGGCTGCGGTTTTCATTCTGGCGCCGCGGTCGGCCTCTGCCGTGTTCTTGGCGCCGCCGCTCATCGCGGCAATCAGCGAGAGCGTGCTGCGGGTCCAGTTGTCGAAGTAGAGGCCATAGGTATTGGCGGCCTCCGCCTTGGCGGTGATGTCCTTGGCCTGCGCCTCCACTGCCTCGAAATCAGAGGCTGAGACAGCGGCGGCCATCGCCTTGTGCGCCGCCTTGATCAGCCCTTCGAGATAGGTGAAGGCGCCCTGATCCAGCGTGTCGCGCACGGCGGCGAATTTCGCCTCCGCCGCCGCGAGAGCGGCCTGCGCCTTGTCCCGGGCCGCCGCGGTTGCGAGCTGAGCGGCGATCTGGGTGGACAATTCCTGGATATCGCTGTCGATCTGATCGAAGGCATCCACCCCGCCTGCGCCGAGGATTTCCTTTTTCAGCGCCTTGCGCCCGCCCGCCAGGCTGCGCCGGGCGCCGGAGCTGAGGGCGGCGGGGATGGAGATCTTGGCCAGTTCCGCCAGCGCCGCCTTGCGCCGGTTCTCAAGTTCCTCGTCTCCGGCGTCCGGCGGGTCCGGCATGGTCCAGGCCTTGATGGCATAAAACCGTTCGGCCCATTGGCGGATGGCCGGGTTGTTGGCAAGCGGATCCGGGGTATTGGCCATGTATCACCTCAACACAACAAAGGGGCGGCCTTGGGGAAATGCGCGAAAACATGCACTGCCTAGGCAACCATAGGTGACGGCTCGAAATTCATGCAAGGGTATTCTGACGCTGCGGCAAGCCTGTGCGCAGCCGCGCAGAGGATTGATGGACAACCGCCCCGGACTGCTCTAACCCGATGGTATGTCCACATATAATACCCGCGTGTCCGGACAGCGGACGCCCCCGCGCATTTTCACCCTGATCCTGCTCGCCGGCCTGTCGGCGCTTGGCATGAACCTGCATCTGCCGTCGCTGGCGGGCATGTCCGAGTATTACGCGGTCGAATACCGGGTGATGCAGCTGTCGGTGGCGCTGTACCTGGCGGGCAATGCGGTGGTGCAGATCTTTGTCGGGCCGATCTCCGACCAGATGGGGCGGCGGCCGGTCATTCTGGGCAGCATCGTGCTGTTCCTGCTGGCGACGCTGGGCTGCATCTATGCGCCGACGGCCGAAGTGTTCCTGATGTTCCGGGTTGCGCAAACGGCGGTGGCGGCCACCATGGTGCTGAGCCGCGCCGCGGTGCGCGACATGTATGACACCAACGAGGCCGCCAGCATGATCGGCTATGTCACCATGGGCATGGCGGTGGTGCCGATGATCGGCCCGGCGATCGGCGGTTTCCTGGATCAGTGGATGGGCTGGCAGGCCAATTTCTGGCTGCTGTTCCTGGTGGGTGCGGCGACGCTGGCGATCACCTTCACCGACTTTGGCGAGACCGCGCACAAGAGCGGCAAGACGCTGATGGCGCAGTTCCGCGAATATCCGGAGCTGCTGCGTTCGCCGCGGTTCTGGGGGTATTCGCTGTCCTCGGGCCTCGCCTCCGGCGCGTTCTTTGCCTATCTGGGCGGCGCGCCATTTGTCGGCACCGAAGTTTACGGGCTGAGCACCGCGGAACTGGGTGTCTGGTTCTCGGCGCCTGCGGTGGGGTATTTTGCCGGCAACTTCGTCTCCGGGCGTTATTCCACCCGGCTGGGGGTCAACCGCATGGTCCTGTGGGGCTGCATCATCAATGGCGGCGGGGTGCTGCTGTCGCTGCTGATTGCAATGGCGGGGGCGGACAGCGTGTTCACCTTCTTTGGCCTCATGTGTTTTGTCGGGCTGGGCAACGGCATGGCGATCCCCAATGCCACTGCCGGCGCGATTTCCGTCCGCCCGCATCTGGCGGGCACGGCCTCCGGCCTCAGCGGTGCGATCATGATTGGCGCGGGCGCCGCGCTCAGCGCCTTTGCCGGGATGCTGCTGGTGCCGGGATCCACCGCGGTGCCGCTGCTGGCGATCATGTTCGGCACCGCCACCTGCGGGCTGGTTGCAATCCTGCTGGTGGTCTGGCGGGAGCGGCAGATCGGCGCATAACAATCGCCGGAGGCTTGCGGGGCGCCTTTTGCAATTATACTCTTCGCAGGAGTTCGATTTGCAAAGGCGCACCCGATGGCCACCCAGAAACTTTACGCCGGCGCCAAGCTGCGCGAGATGCGGCAGCGGCTGGAGCTGACGCAGAAGGATTTTGCCGCCAAGCTGGGCGTCTCCCTGCCCTATCTGAACCAGATGGAGAACAACAACCGCCCGGTGTCGACCACGGTGGTGCTGGCGCTGGCGCAGGAGTTCGGCATGGATGTGACCGAGCTGAGCGCCGGTGACAGCGAGCGGCTGGTCAGCGACATGCGCGAGGCGATGGCGGATCCGGTGTTTGCCGATGATGCGCCGCCGCTGGCGGACCTGCGGCTGACGGCATCGAACGCCCCGGCGCTGGCGCGGGCGTTTCTGACCCTGCACCAGGCCTACCGCCAGACCCACGAGCGCCTCGCCTCATTGGATGAAGCGCTGGGGCGGGAGGATGCGCGCATCCAGGCCTCCCCTTGGGAAGAGGTGCGGGATTTCTTCCACTATTGCGACAACTACATCGACGCGGTCGACCGCGCGGCGGAGCATTTTGCCGCCACCAGCGATATCCGCGCTGCAGCTGTGGCAGAGCTGGAGCGCGGCGGCGTTGTCGTGAAGCAGACCGAGATGGAGGGGCTGCGCCACTATGATGCGGAGGCGGGCGTGCTGCATCTGTCCAACCGCTCCGCGCCGCAGACGCAGCTGTTCCAGATGCTGCTGCAAGTTGCCCTGTTGCGGCAGAACCAGCTGCTGGAAGCGACGCTGGATTTTGCAAAGTTCCAGAGCGAGGAGGCCCGCGCCATCGCCAAGATCGGCCTTGCCAACTACTTCGCCGGGGCCGCCCTGATGCCCTACACAAGGTTTCTGGAGGCGGCGCAGGCCTGCCGCCACGACCTGGAGCTCTTGTCGATCCGCTTTGGCGCCTCAATCGAGCAGATTGCGCACAGGCTCTCGACCATGCAGCGGCCCGGCGCCAAGGGGGTGCCGTTCTTTTTCGTGCGGGTCGATCAGGCGGGCACCATCACCAAGCGTCACTCGGCCACGCGGCTGCAGTTCGCCCGCTTTGGCGGTGCCTGCCCGTTGTGGAACGTGCACCGGGCGTTTGAGACCCCGGGCCGGTTCCTGCGCCAGCTGGCGGAGACGCCGGACGGGGTGCGCTATATCTCGCTGGCGCGGGACGTGTCCAAGCCCGGCGGCTCCTTTGGCGCGCCGGTCAGGCGCTATGCGATTGCGCTGGGATGCGAGGTGCGCCATGCGGACGCGCTGGTCTATGCGGACGGGCTGGATGTGAGCCAGGACAGCGCCTATGAGCCGATCGGCATTTCCTGCCGCATCTGCGAGCGCAAGGACTGCCACCAGCGCTCTGTCCCGCCGCTGGAGCGGCGGCTGACCATCAATACCGACCAGCGTGGCGTGCTGCCCTATGAGGTGAGCTGAGCTGCGGCTGGCCCGCGTGGGCTGCGCGTCCTAGGTTAGGGTCATGGCGGATTTCGAACAACTGGTCCTGTCCGGCGGCGGCTGCCGCTGTTTCTGGCAGGGCGGATTTCTGCATGTGGTGCAGGATGAACTGCCGTTGAGCCCCGCCCGGGTGACCGGGGTCTCCGGCGGTGCCCTGACGCTGGCCGGGTTCCTGGCGGGCCGCGGCGAGCGGGTGCTGGCGGAGATGAAGGAGGCCTTCCGCAAGGCCCCAGCAACATCAGCTGGCACCAGCTTGGCGAGGGCGGGCTGACCCCGCACCAGCGTGTCTATGAAGAAGTCGTCACCCGGTCGCTTGATGGCGATGCCATGGCGCGGGTGGCTGCCGGGCCGCAGGCGCAGATCCTGATCGGCCATCCGCCCTCGGACCGCTGGGTGCGGCTGACCGGCAGCCTGGCGACGATGGCCTATGAGGCGGAGCTGCACCTGATCGGCTCGCCGCATTTCAACTGGGCGGAGCGGCTGGGTGTGACCTCCAGCCTGGTGGACGCCAATGAGGCGGCGCGGGACGGCAGGTTGGCCGATCTGGTGCGATTCGCCGCCACCATCCCGCCGGTGTTCGAGCCGCCGCGCTGGCACGGGCGGGCGGTGATCGACGGCGGCATGGCCGATCAGGCGCCGATGCCAGAGCCGGATGATGGGCGCACCCTGGTGCTGCTGACCCGCAACTACAAACGCCTGCCGGAGGTGGCGGGGCGGCTGTATGTTGCACCCGCGGAAGAGGTGCCCGCGGACAAGATCGACTTCACCGATCCTGAGAAGATCCAGGCGACCTGGGACGCGGGGCTTGCGGCAGGCGAAGCGTTTCTTCGGGAGGCCGCCGCGGAGTAAGACCTGTGGCTGCTGCCCGGCACTGTACCGCCTTATGAGGCGAGCTGAGACCGGCCCGCGGAAATACGGGGGAAATGTCAGCCGCGCAGGCGGTCCAGCAGGCGGATCAGCAGGGCGCGTTCCGCCTGAACGGCCGCGTCCGGCGGCTGTTTGGACTGATCCTTTGGGGCTGGCTGCCACTGGCGCACGCGGCCAGGTGCAGGTTTCTCCTCCTCGGCACGCACCGCCGTGTCTGCCCGGATCACGCTTCGGACCGCTGCAAGGATTTCTGCGTCGGAGGTTTCGGCCGGCTTCCCCTCAATCTCCTGCCAAAGCCCCGGCTGATAGGTGTGTCCCATACGGTTGCTCCCTCGCACACTACTTCGCAGCAGCCGGTCTGAGGCCAAACCTGAGCTGCAGTCTGAAAATAGCGCCTTCGGTCATAATTTTGACGAATTTGCCTTAAATTCACCAAAATCGCCTCATTTCCTGGAGGGATTCATAAACATTGGCCGGTCTGCGCAGCATTGTCGCCGGTTTGCGATCAATCCGGCCGCCGCGAATCGCATGGCGGCCAAGGCGCTGACGGGTGCGCCCGCCCCGGATGCAAAAAGAGGCGCCGCAGGCGCCCCTTTCCTAACTCGGTATCTGCCGGCCTCACGCCTTGGACAGGATCCCCCAGATCTCGTCCTTCAGCGCGGCGCGCTGTTTGCGCATGTCGGTCTCGGCCTGGCTGCTGACCGGCTCCACGTTGGTTTCCGCCCGGTGCACGGCGCGGTTCACCGCGTGGTAGTCTTCCGCCAGCTTGGCGAAATGCGCGTCGGACTGTTTCAGCTCGCTCATCAGCGCGGCTTTTTCCGGGAATTCCTCGGCCAGCTCATGGGGAGTATTGGACACCTGCTCGCTCCTTCTTCCTAGGGTCGCTTGCAGATTATGCCGGCCCCTGCCCCGCCACTTTGACGCGGATCAAAAGATGTGCGCGGCGCGCTGATTTTCAGAAAGAATTTCTGCGGAAAGTAAGCCGCCCGCACAAAGGGGAGGTGGCGGGCGGCTTGCTGGCTCGGCAGCAGGATCAGCGCTGCGCTTCGCGCCAGTTCGGGTTGAACCACGGCTCTGCGTTCGAGGACGGCAGGCGGCGGCCCAGGATGTGGTCGGAGGCCTTCTCGCCGGTCATGATCGAGGGGCCGTTGAGGTTGCCGTTGGTGATGCGCGGGAAGATCGAGCTGTCGGCGACCCGCAGGCCGTCGACGCCGATGACGCGGCATTCCGGGTCGACCACCGACATCGGATCGTCCGCGGCGCCCATCTTGCAGGTGCCGCAGGGATGATAGGCGCTTTCCACGTGCTCGCGCAGGAAGCTGTCGATCTCGTCGTCGGTCTGCACGTCCGCGCCCGGCTGGATCTCGTGCTTGACGAAGGGCTTCATGGCGTCCTGGCCAAAGATTTCACGCGTCAGGCGCACGCATTTGCGGAAGTCGATCCAGTCCTGCTCTGTCGACATGTAGTTGAACAGGATGTTCGGGGCGTCCTTGGGGTCGGCAGAGGCCAGCGTGACCTCGCCGCGCGAAGGCGAGCGCATCGGGCCGACGTGGGCCTGGAAGCCGTGGCCCTCTGCCGCCGCCTGGCCGTCGTAGCGGACCGCGATGGGCAGGAAGTGGTACTGGATGTCCGGGTAATCCACGCCCTTGTCGGAGCGGATGAAGGCGGCGCTTTCGAACTGGTTCGAAGCGCCCAGGCCGGTCTTGGTGAACATCCACTGGGCCCCGACCAGGCCTTTGCCGAACAGGTTCCAGTATTTGAACAGGGTGATCGGCTGCTTGCAGGCGAACTGGAAGTAGAATTCCAGGTGGTCCTGCAGATTCTGGCCGACGCCGGGGCGGTCGGCGACCACGTCGATGCCATGCTCGGCCAGGTGCTTGGCCGGGCCGATGCCCGAGAGCATCAGCATCTTGGGGGAGTTCAGCGAGGACGCGGCCAGGATCACCTCGGCGTTTGCACGGATCACCTCGACCTTGCCGCCGCGCTCGATCTCGACGCCGGTGGCGCGGCCGTCCTCGATCACCACCTTGCGGGCGAAGGCGCGGATCAGGTCGCAGTTTTCACGCTTGAGCGCGGGCTTCAGATAGGCGTTGGCGGCGGACCAGCGGCGGCCCTTGTAGACCGTCATCTCCATCGGGCCGAAGCCCTCCTGCTGCTCGCCGTTGTAGTCGGAGGTGACCGGGTAGCCGGCCTGCTCACCCGCCTTGACGAAAGCGTCGTGCAGCGGGTTGTCGCGGGGGCCGCGGGTCACATGCAGCGGGCCGTCCTTGCCGCGCCAGTCCGGGTCGCCGCCGTGGCCGCGGTCGTTCCAGGTTTCCATGCGCTTGAAGTACGGGAGCACGTCGGCATAGGACCAGCCGGCAGCACCCGACTCGGCCCAGTGGTTGTAGTCGCCCGCGTGGCCGCGCACATAGACCATGCCGTTGATCGAGGAGGAGCCGCCGATCACCTTGCCGCGCGGGCAGACCAGTTCGCGGCCGCCCAGGTGCGGCTCGGGCTGGGATTTGTAGCCCCAGTCGTAAAGCGGCATGTTCATCGGGTAGCTGAGCGCGCCCGGCATCTGGATAAACGGCCCGGCATCGGTGCCGCCGTGTTCGATCACCAGGACCTTCTTGCCGGCCTCGCTGAGCCGGTAGGCCATGGCACAACCGGCAGAGCCGGCCCCGACAATCACATAATCCGCGTTCATTTCCATTCTCCATCCGGCAGCCGGAAGATCTGGACTGCTGCCGTTTTCTTCAGATTGGGCGGGCGCGCGGGGCGCCCTGCCCGGCCGTTGCTTTCAGGCAGCGCCGATCAGAACGCCGCTTCGACGTCGCCCATGCGGACGTAGACGGATTTCACCTGGCTGAAGTGCTTGATCGCCTCTTTCGAGTTCTCGCGCCCCACGCCGGAGGCCTTCACGCCGCCGAACGGCGCCTCGACCGGCGCGTCGTTGTAGGAGTTGATGAAGCAGCTGCCGGCCTCCAACTGGCCGATCACCCGGTGGGCGCGGCTGAAGTCGTTGGTGAAGACGCCGGCGGACAGGCCGAACTCGGTGTCATTGGCGCGGGCGATCACCTCTTCCTCGGTGTCGAAGTCGAGGACGGACATCACCGGGCCGAAGATTTCCTCGCGCGCGATGGTCATATCGTCGGTCACATCGGCAAAGACGGTGGGCTCAACGAAGAAGCCCGGCATGTCGGCGCGGTTGCCGCCGCAGACCAGGCGGGCGCCCTCTGCCTTGCCCTTTTCGATGTAGCCCAGCACGATGTTCATCTGGTTCTCGGAGACCATCGGGCCGAAGCTGGTGGCCTCGTCCTGCGGGTCGCCCAGCACGGCAGCGCCGGTGCGCTCCGCCAGGCGGGCCAGGAACTTCTCCTTGATGCCTTTCTGGACGAACACGCGGGTGCCGTTCGAGCAGACCTGGCCGGAGGAGTAGAAGTTGCCGTTGATGGCGCCGCCGACGGCGTTTTCAACGTCGGCGTCATCAAAGATGATCAGCGGCGACTTGCCGCCCAGCTCCATGGTGACGTGCTTCATGCCTTCTGCGGCGGCGGCATAGACCTTCTTGCCGGTCGGCACCGAGCCGGTCAGCGAGACCTTGTCGACGCGCGGATCGGTGACCAGCGCGCCGCCGACCTCGCCCATGCCCTGGATCACGTTATAGATACCGGCGGGTGCACCGGCCTCATGCAGGATCTCGGCCACCTTCAGGGCGCAGAGCGGGGTGGTCTCGGAGGGTTTGAACACCATCGAGTTGCCGCAGGCCAGCGCGGGCGCGCCTTTCCAGCAGGCGATCTGGGTCGGGTAGTTCCAGGCGCCGATGCCCACACACAGGCCCAGCGCCTCGCGCACGGTGTAGACCCAGTCCTCGCCCATCGGGATGTGCTCGCCGGTCAGCGAGCCTGCCAGGCCGCCGAAGTATTCCAGCGCGTCGGCGCCGGAGGTGGCGTCGGCCACCAGGGTTTCCTGCAGCGGCTTGCCGGTGTCGTAGGTTTCCAGAACGCTGAGTTCATGGTTGCGCTCGCGCATGATGTCGGCGGCGCGGCGCAGGATGCGGCCGCGCTCGGTGCCGGTCATCTTGGCCCATGCCTTCTGGGCTTCCTTGGCGGTGGACAGCGCCTGCTCCACGATGGCCGGGGTGGCAGCGTAGACGGTGGCGATCTGCTCGCCGGTGGCGGCATAGATCACCGGGATCGGGGTGCCTGCGGTGTCTTCGACGTATTCGCCGTTGATGAAGTGGCTGGCCTTGGGCTGTGCGGGATGTGTCATGTTGTGTGTCTCCAGCGGGGGTCTTCAGCAGGGGGAGATGCTGAACGGTTGCTAAGGTTATTCGCCGCGGGGAAAGCGTTTGCTTTCCTCGAGGTTGTCGAGATTCATGTGGTTGCGCATGTAGCGCTCGGAGGCCTTTTGCAGCGGCTGGTAGTCCCAGGGGTAATAGCCGCCCTGGCGCAGGGCCTCGTAGACGACCCAGCGGCGGGCCTGGCTGGCGCGCACATCTGCGTCGAAGGTTTCCAGGTTCCAGCGCGCCTCCGACTTGGCGCGCAGGGTCTGCAGGGTGCCGGCATGGGCCGGGTCCTCTGCCAGGTTGGTCAGTTCGTGCGGGTCGGCTTCCAGATCGAACAGCTGATCGGGGTCCAGGGCGCAGCGGTTGTACTTCCACTTGCCGTAGCGCATGGAGACCAGCGGCGCGTAAGACGCCTCTGCCGCGTATTCCATCAGCACCGGCGCGCTGCGTTCGGTTCCGGTGGCCAGCGGCACCAGGCTGTGGCCGTCGGTCCAGGGCTCGATCTCGCCCATGTCGACACCGGCCAGCGCGCCCAGCGTCGGGGTCACATCGATGGTGGAGACCGGCGTGTCGATACGGCCCGCGGGCAGGTCCGGCGCGGAGATCATCAGCGGCACCCGGGCGGAGCCCTCGTAGAAATTCATTTTGAACCACAACCCGCGCTCGCCCAGCATGTCGCCGTGGTCGGAGACAAACAGGATGATCGCCTCCTGCCTTGTGGTCTCCAGCACGTTCAGGATCTCGCCGATCTTGTCGTCCAGATAGGAGATATTGGCGAAATAGGCGCGGCGGGAACGGCGGATGTCCTCTTCGGTGATGTCGAAGCTGCGCCAGTCGTTGGCGTCAAAGATCCGCTGCGCGTGGGGGTCGTGGTCCTCGTATGCCTTGGCGGGGACTTCGGGCAGCAGGTGCTCGCAGTCCTCATAGAGGTCCCAGTATTTGCGGCGCGCGACGTAAGGGTCGTGCGGGTGGGTGAAGGAGACGGTGACGCACCAGGGGCGGCCGTCCAGCCCGCGCGACAGCTCATAGAGCTTGGCGGTGGCGTTGTAGGCGACCTCGTCGTCGTATTCCATCTGGTTGGAGGTCTCCGCCACCCCCGCCCCGGTGACGGAGCCCATGTTGTGGTACCACCAGTCGATGCGCTCGCCCGGCTTGCGGTAGTCCGGGGTCCAGCCGAAGTCGGCCGGGTAGATATCGGTGGTCAGCCGGTCTTCGAACCCGTGCAGCTGATCGGGGCCGACAAAGTGCATCTTGCCCGAGAGGCAGGTGTAGTAACCCTCGCGGCGCAGGTGGTGGGCGTAGGTCGGAATGTCGGAGCGGAATTCAGCCGCGTTGTCATAGACACCGGTGCGCGAGGGCAGCTGGCCGGACATGAAGGACGCCCGGCCCGGCGCGCAGAGCGGCGACGCGGTGTAGGCGTTGGCAAAGCGGGTGGAGCGTTCCGCCAGCTTTTTCAGGTTCGGAGCGTGCAGCCATTCGGCGGGGCCGTCCGGGAAAAGTGTCCCATTCAATTGGTCAACCATCAGGATCAGGATATTCGGGGCACTCATCGCGGACCTCCCAGTTAAGGCGATGTTTCTTCGAAAGGCGCCCGGCAGGCCCGAAGGCGCTGCCAGGCAGTTGGTGGCTGAACCGACTATTCGGGGAAACAGAGGTCCAGCCGGGAGACCGCCCTTAGTGGGCTGCCTTGATCTTCTCGAAGTCGAGCACGTTTTCCTCGGGCGAGGCGTCGATGCTCATCACTTCGCTGCGCTTGGCGATCATGATGTAGGCCAGGCAGGCCACATAGATGGCGATCACGATGGTGCCGATCCACTGGATCTGCAGCCACTGGCTCTGGAAGGCCAGGGTCAGGCCGAAGAGCACAACCGCGTTGCCGAGCACGTAAGGGATGGTGCCGAAACGCTTGGCCGTCAGGTTCAGGTTGTCGGTGTAAAGGCGGATCAGCGAGTCGAAGGAGTTGACCACGAAGATGATGCCCACCGCGACCATGGAGACGTTGATCAGCAGCGTCGTCTCAATGCTGTTCAGGTGGTAGTAGTACAGCACCGAGAACCACACACCCAGCGGGATCGACGGGAAGATCAGCAGTGCTGCCAGCACCTGCCAGGTCTTGAGGCCGCCGACAAAGCGGGAAGTGAACTGGCCGATCATGATCGACCATGCGAACCACCAGAACAGGTAGAACTCATGGTAGTCGGTGAGCGGCAGGATGAACTTGTGGATGTTCGCGAAATAGCCGCCGATGCTGGAGGCGGTATCGGCGAACGCGCCCAGGCCCATGCCGGCATAGGCCCACATGCCCAGGATCAGCGCCATGAACAGCACGGTGGAGCCGACCGACAGGATGCGGACGTATTTGATGTCGGTGGAGGAGAAGGCGGCAAACAGGATCACCAGGAAGGTGATGACATAGAAGGCCGGGATCACCGTCTCGCCGTCGCCCATGAAAGTGGCGTAATACGGCAGGTAGATCAGGAACAGCGCGCCGGTGAAGGCGCAGGTGCCAATGATCACGATGTTGTTGATCCACTTCACCAGCGGGATCTCGAAGAACTTCACCCGCGGTTCGATGACGCAGAAGTAGAAGGTCGTCAGGAAGTAGAAGCCCCAGATCAGGAAGCCCCAGAAGCCGAACTCCAGCGCCAGCGGGTTGGTGAAGCCGTAGGCAGGCTCCGCCGCGGTGTCCGCATAGAGCGGGAAGTCCCAGGCCAGCGGGAACATGATCAGGCCCACGTCCAGACCGGAGGTGAACAGGATTGCGATGAAGGTGAAAAGGTGAACGGGGGTCACGCCGACGTTGCGGACGTTCCACCACTTGATCACGCAGAACGCCACCAGCGCAAAGGCCAGCAGGATCCCGAATGAGATGATTGAAGTCATATGTCCCTCCCATTTCCGGGCGGTTTCCGCCCTAAGACATGGGAGGAGTACATATCACAGCAGGCTGAGGCGCCAAACAGTTTTTTAAACGGCCATTCAAGATTCGGATTCGCGAGAACAACAGTTGAAACACCGGCCCAATTGCCGCACAACTTAATCATGAGCAGGAAACGCATCCGGGACATCCGCAACGAGGAGCTGATCGAGGCCACCATCGTTGCCGTGCACAAGCGTGGTTACGGCGTTGTAACCATGGCGGAAATCGCGCGGGAGGCCGGGGCATCGGCGGCCTCGATCAACTACTATTTCGGCTCCAAGGAAGGGCTGATGGAAGCCACGATGCTGCATCTTCTGGGCAAGCTGAGGCAGGCGATGAGCGAAGGTTACGCCACCGCGCGCACCCCGCGCGAACGGCTGTACGCGGTGATGGATGCGAACTTTGCCGACGATCTGTACACCGTTCCGCAGTGCAGCATCTGGATGCAGTTCTGGGCAAATGCCCCCTATTCGCCGCGCCTCAGCCGCCTGCACCGAATCAACCGGGCCCGGGTGCGCAGCCATTTCCTGGCCGAGCTGCGGGCCTTGCTGCCGGCGGACCGGGTGGAAACCGCACGCCAGGCGCTGCAGTGCTACATGGACGGGGTCTGGCTGCAGGCAGCGCAATCCGAGGAGCCGCTGGACCCGGAGGACGCCCGCGCCGCGGCGCACCGGGTGGTGGACCTGGTAATCCCCTGAAACCTGCCGGAAGGCCCTAGTGCACCCGCCGGTAGTCCAGCCGGATGCCGCGCGGCAGATAGATCAGCGTCATTCTATCCTCCGTCAGGGATTTGATCTGGTAGCAAAGGCTGGAGCCGCGCAGACTGTCCCAGGCCATCAGGAAATCCGCGCCGCCTGCGCCCTGGCAGCTGTCCTGCACTGAGAGGAACTCCGGCGTCATCCGCCGCCCGGCGTAGCTGACCCGGCGCATGGCGCCGGAAATGGCAAATCTGTCCAGCGGGCTGCGCTCCGACTGCCAGACCCCTTGCATCATCTGCAAAATCCGGTCGAAACGGTCCGGCACCCGCGGCGTGACGCTATGCAGGTCCAATTCGCCAAAGGACCCCAATCGGGAAATCATGTCACCATCGACCTCCACCGGGGCACCGCGCAGCAGCCCCAGCAGGTAGGTAAAGACCGGGTCACTGACCTGCAGGCGCCCTTCGGAGCCGATTTCAATGCCGTGGCCGACAAATTTGCAGGTGACGGTTTCTTCTGCAGGGTTCAGCTTGCAGCCCTGAAAGACCACTTCAGCGGAAAAGTGCAGCCCGTCATCCGTGTTGTGTTGCTGATGATGCGGGCGGGACGCTGTTTCCCCGTCCTCGCCGCCTTTGGAGCGGGTGCTGAGAAGGACGGGCTGCCCCCTCTGGTCCAGGTCCGCCTTGGCAAACCCGCGCAGCACCTGGTTTTTGCCTGCGCAATCGCCGCCGTGTGTGATGCGGAACCGGCCCGGTGCGGTGCAGAACCGCACGCCGTCGTCGCGGAAGTTGTATCCGGGGCTTTCCGAGCGGAAATAGAGGAACTTGCCCTGGTACTCCCGCGGCACCGGCTCCGCACAGTCGCCCGGATGAAGACGCTGCCAGCCCTGCGCCACCCAGCTGCCGCCGTCACGCAGGACGACGGCCAGGTGATGCAGGGCGCCGGTATCATTGCAGATCCGCGGCCCGGCCTGAGCAGTTGTCATATCGAGGAGTGCTGCCAGCAGCAGAGCCGGAAGCCAAAGGCATTTCATCATTCACGGCCCCTGCAATCATCCGTAAGAGCAGGAGGTTATCCCAGGTTTGTAACATCCATAAGACGATCAAACGCCAGCCGCATTACCGGAAGATGAAAGGCTTTTCCTTTTTATCCTGGCTTCACGCCAGGAGATGAAGCTGACCGCAGCCAGGATCAGCCCGCCGCCGGAAACCACCCAGATATCCACCGGCTCGGCAAAGACCAGGGCGCCCAGCAGGGTGGCCCAGACCAGCTGCAGGAAGGTGACCGGCTGAGTCACCGTAACGGGGGCGGCGGCAAAGGCCAGGGACATGGTGTAATGGCCCGCCGTGGCAAAGCAGGCGACGCCGAACAGGACCGCGACCTCCGCCAGCGTTGGCGTCACCCAGACCGCCCAGGCAAAGGGCGCGAGCCCGAGGGTGACAAAGACCGAAAGCATCGCCACCACCACCGCCGGACTGTTGCTGCCGACGGTGAACTTGGCGATCAGGTAGGAGGCACCAAAGGACACTGCGGTGAACAGCATGGCGATGTGGCCGGGCGAGACCTCGCGGAAGCCCGGGCGCAGGATGATCAGCGCGCCGATCAAGGCAACGGCAATGGCGGTGATCCGGCGGAATGCCAGCTTTTCGCCCAGGAACAGCGCCGCGCCCAAGGTGACGTAAACCGGCGAGAGGTAGTTCATCGCCGTGACCTCGGCCAGCGGGATCTGGGTCATGGCGTAAAACCACAGGATCACACCCGCCGTATGCACCGCGCCGCGGCCCGCATAGAGCCCCCACAGCCGCGGGGTCAGGCGCGCCTTGCGCAAGGCGCCGATCATCGGCAGCAGAAAGACCAGCCCCAGCAGATAGCGCAGAAACGCGCTTTCGGCGGGCGGGATGCGGGTGCCGAGATATTTGACAAGCGCGGTCACCGCGACAAAGCAGAGGCCGGTCACCACCATCCAGAACACCCCCTTGAGCGGGTTCTGGGCGGCTTGGGCGGTGTCTGCGGTCTGGCTCATGGGGTGACAGAACACCCGTTGGGGCGGCGGCACAAGGCTTCACATGTGAAATATTTCCGGGCGGGCAGCTTTCCGCCCCGGAACGCTGCGGCGTCACGGCAGCGGGATGAACTCCTGATCGTCGCCGGGCGGCAGCTGAAAGCGCCCGTGCTGCCAGTCACCGGCGGCCCAGGAAGCCTTGGCGGCCTCGATCCGGTCACGGGAGGAGGCGACGAAGTTCCACCAGATGTAACGCGGCCCGTTCAGCGTCTCGCCGCCCAGCGCCATCAGCCGGGCGCCTGCGGGGCCTGCGGTCACGGTGATCTCGTCGCCCGGGCGGAACACCATCATGCGGCCGGCCTCGAAGGTTTCGCCGGCAATTTCGACCGAGCCCTGGGTCACGTAGATGCCCCGGTCCTCGTGGTCGGAGGGCAAGGGCAGCTTGGACCCGGCCTGCAGCACCACATCGGCATAGAAGGTTTCTGAATAGAGCGTTGCGGGCGCCTTCTCCCCCCAAGCCGTGCCAAGGATCAGCCGCACGGCCTTGCCCTCCCCTTCGAGAAGCGGCAGCGCCTCTTTGCCGTGGTGTTCAAAGGCGGCCGGCACATCCTCGTGGCTGTCGGGCAGCGCGATCCAGGTCTGGATGCCGAACAGGCTGCTGGCGCCCTGGCGGGTGGCGGCGGAAGTGCGTTCGGAGTGGGTGACGCCCTCGCCCGCCACCATCCAGTTCACCTCGCCCGGATAGATCATCTGGTGGGTGCCCAGGGAATCGCGGTGCTCGAACTCGCCCTCGTAAAGGTAGGTGACGGTGCCGAGGCCGATATGCGGGTGCGGGCGCACGTCGATGCCCTGGCCGGTCAGGAACTCCGCAGGCCCGGCCTGGTCGAAGAAGATGAAGGGCCCGACCATCTGGCGGCGCGGCGCAGGCAGCGCGCGGCGGACCTCAAATCCGCCGATGTCGCGGGCGCGCGGGATGATCACCGTTTCGATCGAGTCGAGATTGCCCGCGTCGGGGCATTGCGGTTCCAGTGCCGGGTTCCAGCTCATCCTTCCCTCCTGTCTTATGTCATGGGGAAAAGGTAGCGCGTTTCTGCGCAGGCGTTAGGGGAGCCCGCGCACAGGGGCTGTTCGTCACATCAAGAGGAGCTTGGCGGCAATCGCCCACATGGTGAGGCCGACGATGGCGTCCAGCACCTGCCAGGCGCGCGGACGGGCAAAGACTGGGGCCAGCAGGCTGGCGCCGTAGCCGAGGGTGAAGAAGAAAGTGAAGCTGGCGATGGCGGCCCCGGCGGCAAAGACCAGCGGTTCGGGATACTGGGCGGAGATCGAGCCGAGAAGGACCACGGTGTCGAGGTAGACATGCGGGTTCAGCCAAGTGAGCGCCAGCACGGTGGCCAGCACCGGCAAGAGCGCCGCACCCGCGCCCTCCTGCGCGGCCTCCAGCGTTTCGCCGCCCTGCCAGGCGGCCCGCAGGGCGCGGGCGCCGTACCAGATCAGGAAGGCCGCACCGCCCCAGCGCATCGCCTGTTCGAACCACGGAACCGCCAGTGCCAGGGAACCGAAGCCAAAGACGCCCGCGGTGATCAGCACCGCATCGGAGCCGGCGCAGGTGAGGCAGATCCAGAACACATGCTGGCGCCGCAGCCCCTGGCGCAGGACAAAGGCGTTCTGGGCGCCGATCGCCATGATCAGGCTGAGGCCAAGGGCAAATCCGGCAATCAGGCTGGGGGGCATTGCTGTCTCCATCGTTGTGCTGGGATTTGACTAGCGGCCGCCGCGCGTTTAATCCAGTTAAAGAGTTTCAGGCCAGATTAGAGTTGCTAATGCAGATGGAGCCCAGCCAGCTGGCGGCATTGAGCGCGGTGCTGCGTCTTGGCTCGTTTGAGGCGGCGGCGCATGCGCTGTCCGTGACGCCCTCGGCCGTCTCGCAGCGGATCAAGGCGCTGGAGGACCGCATTGGCACTGCACTGGTGCTGCGCGGGTCGCCTTGCACCGGCACCGCGGCGGGGCTCAGGATCGCCAAACACGCCGAGGATATCGGCCTGCTGGAGGCGCAGCTGGCGCGGGAGCTGGCGCTCGAGGCGGACCACAGCCCGGTGCGGCTGCGGATTGCGGTCAATGCTGACAGCCTGGCGAGCTGGTTCATTGATGCGATGGCCGCAGTGGAGGGCGTGCTGTTCGATCTGCTGGTCGATGATCAGGACCATAGCGCCGAGTGGCTGAAACGGGGCGAGGTCTCTGCCGCGGTGACCGCCAGTTCCAAGCCTGTGACCGGGTTCGAGGCCACTCCGCTGGGCACGCTGGATTACGCGGCAACCGCCAGCCCGGGTTTCATGACGCGCTGGTTTCCGGACGGTGTGACCGCGGAGGCTGCTGCAAAAGCGCCTTGTATGATCTTCAACGCAAAGGACAATCTGCAGCGGCTGTGGCTGGAGCGGAATGTGGCGCCCGGGCTGGCGCCGCCTGCCCATTTCCTGCCCTCGACCCAGGCGTTCATCGATGCCGCAGCCGCGGGCCTGGGCTGGGGCATGAACCCGCTGGCGATGGTGGAGGAGGACATCCGCTCCGGCCGCCTGGTGCAGCTGATCCCGGACAGCACGCTGCCGGTGCCGCTGACTTGGCAGGTGGCGCGGGTGATGGCGCCTGCCCTTGCCGAGGTGACCCGCGCGGTGCA
This sequence comes from Leisingera coralii, assembly GCF_049056525.1. NCBI lineage: Bacteria > Pseudomonadati > Pseudomonadota > Alphaproteobacteria > Rhodobacterales > Roseobacteraceae > Leisingera > Leisingera coralii. Next base: position 31,420 of record NZ_JBHUPT010000017.1, read on the forward strand.
GAAATCGGCTAAACTCTATTTGACGCAAAACTAATCCGGAAAGCCTGCCGATGTTCTCGAAAGACGCCTTGAGTTATGACCCGCTGCCCTTGCCCGACCGGGCGGAGTATTCGGATGCGGAAATGCAGGAGAAAGCTGCGGCGTTCCTAGCCCATATGCGGCGGCGGCATACGGTGCGGGACTATACGGACCGGCCGGTGCCGCGGGCGGTGATCGAGGACTGCATCCTTGCTGCCGGCACCGCGCCCTCCGGCGCTAATCACCAGCCCTGGTTCTTTGCCGCGGTCTCCAGCCCGGAGCTGAAGGCGCGGATCCGGGCGGAGGCCGAGGAGGAGGAAAAGAAGTTTTATGCCGGCGGTGCGGGCGACGAATGGATCAAGGCGCTGGAGCCGATCGGCACCGATGCCGACAAGCCGCATCTGACCGTCGCGCCCTGGCTGATCGTGGTCTTTGCCCAGCGCTGGGGCGAGTTCGAGGATGGCAGCCGCTTCAAGAACTACTACGTGCCGGAGAGCGTGAATATCGCCACCGGCGTGCTGCTGACGGCGCTGCATACGGCGGGGCTGTGCACGCTGACGCACACGCCGAACCCGATGAAGTTCCTGAACGAGGCGCTGGGGCGCCCGGCCTCGGAAAAGCCCACCATGATCATTGCCGTGGGGCATCCCGCGGCAGAGGCCACGGTGCCGGCTGTTGCCAAGCTGAAGAAACCGCTGGAGGAGATCGCCGCATTTGTAGAGTGACACCAGCCGCGGGGGCCCGGAAAATCCGGCTTTTCCGGCCAATTTTCCTGCAAGAAAATTGCACCGCGCCTGGCAGGCGGCGCAGCTGTTGACACCGCCCGCTTCCCTGCCCCGCAGCCTGGGTCTGCAGGTGGTGCTGCCGCGGGCCTGCATCGTGCTGGGATGGCTGGCGCTGAACCAATGGATCCGGCTGCCGGTGCCGCTGGCCTTTGTGCTGATGGCGGCGGACGGGCTGTTTCTGCTGTGGCAGGCCCGGGCATTCCAGCTGAGCGCCGATGCGCATGTGCGCAGCACCGGGGCGATGATGCCGGTCTGGGGCGGCTACCTGGTGCTGCTGTTTGCGGGCTTTGCAGCCCTGATCCTGTGGTGGGACGCGCTGCTGATTGCCCGGGCGGTGGAGGAGCCCGCCTATGCCGAGCAGCGGCGGCTGGAGCGCGAAGCCCAATACAGCCTGCGTGTGTCCGAAGACGGGCTTGTCCTGGTTTTTGATGGCGAAATCACCCACGGGCTGACCCGGCGGATGGAAGCGGTGCTGGCAAGTGCGCCGGACGTGCGCAGGGTGCGGCTGTCGGGCCCTGGCGGGCTGATCTATGAGGCCCGCGGCGCGGCAAAGCTGATCCGGCGGTATCAGCTGGACACCGAGGCCGCTGCGCTTTGCGCCTCTGCCTGCACGCTGGTCTTTGCTGCCGGGCGCTCCCGCCGCCTGGCCGAGGGCGGGAAGCTGGGATTTCACGGCTATGCGCTGATGTTCGAAGGCGGGCTGCCGCAGGTGGATCTGCTGCAGGAGCAGCAGAAGGACCTGGCCTTTTTCCGGCAGCAGGGCATCCGCGCAGAGTTTGCCCGCAAAGTTTTCGCCGCCGGCAATGGGGAGCTGTGGATCCCGTCAAGCGCCGAGCTGCGGGCGGCTGGGGTGCTCACCGGGGAGGCGTTCTGAGGGGGCGCTGCCCCCTCGGCCCTTTGGGCCTCACCCCCGGGATATTTCCAGCCAGAAGAAGCGGAATTGCGCTTTTGCGAAACAAAAGAGGCCCGCCGGACTGGCGGGCCTCAATGGGTCGTATCAAGCGGCGGCTCAGAGCTGCGCCATGACCTCGTCGGAGGCTTCGAAATTGGTGGTGACGCGCTGCACGTCGTCGTCGTCTTCCAGCGCGTCGACCAGCTTCATCAGCTTCTGCATGCCGTCCAGATCCAGCTCGGTGGTGGTGGTCGGCTTCCAGACCAGCTTGGTCGACTCGGATTCGCCGAGCTCCGCCTCCAGCGCATTGGAGACATCGTTCAGATCGGAGTCGGCGCAATAGATGATGTGGCCATCCTCGGAGCTTTCGACATCCTCGGCGCCGGCTTCGATCGCCGCCATCATCACCGTGTCGGCATCGCCAACGGTGGCCGGATAGGTCACTTCGCCCTTGCGGTCGAACATGAAGCCGACCGAGCCGGTTTCACCGAGGTTGCCGCCGTTCTTGCCGAAGATCGACCGCACGTTCGAGGCGGTACGGTTCTTGTTGTCGGTCATCGCCTCGACGATCACTGCAACGCCGGCCGGGCCGTAGCCCTCGTAACGGATTTCATCGTAGTTTTCGGCGTCGCCGCCGACCGCCTTCTTGATGGCGCGCTCGATCACGTCCTTGGGGACGGACTGCGATTTGGCCTCTTTCACGGCTAGGCGCAGGCGCGGGTTCTTGTCGGGATCGGGGTCGCCCATCTTGGCGGCCACGGTGATCTCCTTGGCCAGCTTGGAAAACAGTTTCGACCGCGCCGCGTCCTGACGGCCCTTGCGGTGCTGAATGTTAGCCCATTTTGAATGGCCTGCCATGGTGCATCCTTGCTGCTGTAAACTTGAATTGGCGCTCATATAGCCTTGGGGGCGGCCCGCTTTCAAGCGCTGCCGCCCCGTCTTGCTCCTTGTTCCCCTGTTTTGAGCGGCTAAGGTGGCGGTATGACATTCGATCAAGGTGTTTTATTTGCCCTTTTTGCCGCCGTATTCGGTCTGCTTCTGTGGGGGCGCTGGCGCTACGACCTGGTGGCCTTTGCCGCGCTGATGGCCGGCGTGGTGCTGGGGGTGGTGCCCGCGGGCGAGGCCTTTGCCGGTTTCGGGCATCCGGCAACGCTGGTGGTGGCGTTGGTGCTGGTCGTCTCGGCCGGGCTGGTGCGCTCGGGCGCGGTGTTCCTGATCACCCGGACACTGGTGGATAGCGCCCGCGGCCTGGGCGCCCATATCGCGCTGATGGGCGGGGTTGGCGCGGTGCTGTCGGCCTTCATGAACAATGTGGCGGCGCTGGCGCTGCTGATGCCGGTAGACATCCAGACCGCCCGCAAAGCGGGCCGCGCGCCGGGGCTGAGCCTTATGCCCCTGTCCTTTGCCACCATCCTGGGCGGCATGGCCACGCTCATTGGCACGCCGCCTAATATCATCATTGCCGCGATCCGCGAGGAGACGCTGGGCGAGCCGTTCCGGATGTTCGATTTCGCCCCGGTGGGCGGCGCAGCGGCACTGGCGGGGCTCGCCTTTGTGGCGCTGATCGGCTGGCGGCTGATCCCGGCGCGGGAGAATGCGGCCGGCGCCTCCGAGGCGCAGCTGGCGCCCTATATAGCCGAGCTGACGGTGGGGGAAGGATCCGGCCTGATCGGCAGGCGGCTGGGGGAGCTGGATGAGGAGGCCGAGAAGGCCGATGTCGCCATTCTCGGGCTGATCCGGGATGGCAAGCGGCGGTACGGGCGGTCTGTCGCGGCCATTCTGCGGGAGGGCGACGCACTGGTGATCGAAGCGGAGCCGGAGGCGCTGGATGAATTCCGCAGCGCGCTGAATCTGGATTTTGCCGACGCCGCCCGGCAGGAAAAACTGACTGCGGCGGGGGAAGGCCTGGAGCTGCTGGAGCTGGTGGTGCCCGAGACCGCGCGCATCCGCGGCCGCAGCGCCCAGGCCATCGGCCTGTCCTGGCGCCAAAGCGCGGTATTGCTTGGGATTTCCCGGCAGGGCCGCCGGATCACCCATCACATCCGCCAGACGCAGATCGAGGCGGGGGATATCCTGCTGCTCTTGTGCCCGCGCGGGCGCAGCGCCGATGTGGCCGACTGGCTGGGCTGCCTGCCGCTGGCCGCCCGCGGCCTGTCGGTGACAGCAAATGACAAGACCTGGGCCGCCATCGGGCTGTTTGCCGCAGCGGTGCTGGCGGCCTCGATGGGGATTTTGTACCTGCCGGTGGCGCTGGGTCTGGTTGCGGTGGGCTATGTGCTGCTGAAGATCCTGCCGGTGGCGGAAATCTATGACCACGTGGAATGGCCGGTGGTGGTGCTGCTCGGCTCGATGATCCCGCTGGGCGCGGCGCTGGATGCCTCAGGCGGCACGGCGCTGATTGCAGGGACGCTGACCGGGCTGACCGCAGGGCTGCCGGCCTGGGCGGTGCTGACGGTGCTTATGGTGGTCACCATGACGCTGTCGGATGTGCTGAACAACACCGCAACGGCGATTGTCGCGGCCCCTGTGGGCATTCAGATGGCGGAAACCCTGGGGGTTTCGCCGGACCCGTTCCTGATGGCGGTGGCGGTTGCGGCCTCCGCGGCCTTTCTGACCCCTATCGGCCACAAGAACAATACGCTGGTGCTGGGGCCCGGCGGCTACCGCTTTGGCGATTACTGGCGGATCGGGCTGCCGCTGGAAGTGCTGGTCATCGCCGTGTCGATCCCGGCCATTCTGGTGTTCTGGCCGCTGTGACGGGCGGCGCAAAACTTTTACGGAAAAGTTTTGCCAAAATCCTTCACAAGGATTTTGCCGCCTCCACTGCAGACTGAACCGCTTGGCCCGCATCGCCCGCCCAAGCGTGCGACGCCAGCGCAATCGCCGTCGACCCCGCCAGCACGACACACAAGAATACCTTTCTGAACTCCATTCTTACCCCCATCAGGACACTCACCCTGTTTCATATGGGGCCTGCGTTGTTAATTTCCCGTAAACATTTGCAAGCACAGCGGGAGTCCGCCGCTTTCGCGTCTCTTTAACCTTGATCAGAGCGGCCAGATGAAGGGGATGATCAGCGAGGCCAGCATGCCGACGGTCAGGTTCAGCGGGATGCCGACGCGCAGGAAATCGGTGAACTTGTACCCGCCGGGGCCGTAGACCAGCGTATTTGTCTGATAGCCGATCGGTGTGGCGAAGGAGGCTGAGGCCGCCACCATCACCGCCACCACCAGCGGCCGCGGATCGACGCCCATAGCCTGCGCCAGGCCGATGGCAATCGGGGTGACAACCACCGCCACCGCGTTGTTGGAGACCAGCTCGGTCAGCACCGAGGTGAGCAGGTAGACCGCCCAGACCAGCAGGAACGGCGGCAGCATCGACAGGGCCGGCGCAATGGCGTTGACGATCAGGCTGACGGCGCCGGAGCTTTCCAGCGCCGCGCCAATCGCCAGCATCGAGAAAATCAGCGCCAGCAGCCGCCCGTCGACAAAGGAAAACGCTTCATCCGCGTCGATGCAGCGGGTGACAAACACCAGCGACACCGACAGCACCGACAGCATCAGGATCGGCGCAACACCGAAGGCCGCCAGCACCACGATGCTGAACAGCGCCACAACCGCAATCGGCGCGTGGCTGCGGCGGTAGGCACGCTGGGTCGGCTGCGAGACATCCGCCAGGTCCATATCCGCTGCCAGGCGCTGGATGTCGGCGGGAGCGCCCTCCAGCAGCAGCGTGTCGCCGATCCGCACCACCAAATCGTCGAGCTGCACGCCGATGTTCTGGTTCCGCCGGTGCACCGCCAGCGTATAGACACCATAGCGGCGGCGCAGGCGCATGGCGCCGAGAGAGCGGCCCACCATACGGCAGCCCGGGGTGATCAGCACCTCGACGGTCTGGGTCTCCACCGCGGAGACCTGATCGACCCGCTTCAGCTCCTTGTTGCTTTGCAGGCTCAGAAGCTCGGTCATCCGGGTGCGCAGCACCACCCGGTCGCCGACCTGCAGCTCCACCCCTTCGAGGTTGCGGCGCAGCGATTCATCGCCGCGGATCACGTCGATGAGCCGCACGCCGGGACGCTTGAACAGCTGCACGCCGTTGACCTCGCGGCCGATCAGGTTGCTTTCCGGCGGGATCACCGCTTCGGTGAAGAACTTCATCTTCGACTTGTCGCTGAGCAGCGAGGCCATGCTGTCGCGCGCCGGCAGCAGCCGCGGCGCGATGAAGCGCAAATAGACCATCCCGTAGGCAACCAGGATCAGCCCCAGCGGGGTGACCTCGAAGATGGTAAAGGGTTTCAAACCTTGCGCCCGGGCCACACCGTCCACCAGCAGGTTGGTCGAGGTGCCGATCAGCGTCAGCGTGCCGCCAAGAATCGCTGCATAGCTGAGCGGAATCAGCATCTTGGAGGCCGAGACATTGAGAGTGCGGGCGATCTGGATGAACACCGGGATCATCACCACCACCACCGGGGTATTGGAGACCACCGCCGAGGCGGAGACTACAAAGGCCATTAGCAGACCCACTGCGAGCCTCGGGTTTACCCCGGCCTGCTTCTTGGCCGCCTGGGTGAAGGCATCGAGCGCGCCGGTGCGCACCAGGGCGCCCATGATGATGAACATCGCGGCAATGGTCCAGGGCGCCGGGTTGGCCAGCACCGGCAGCGCCTGGCTGTAGGGCAGGACGCCGGTGGCCAGCATGGCGGCGACGCCGGTCAGTGCCACCACCTCGGTCGGGTAGGTTTCCCGCAGGAAAGCCACAAACATGGCCAGGACAATTGCAATTGCCAGGAACGCGCTGCCGGTGTCACCAAATTGGAAAAACTGCATGTGCCGTGACTATGCCCATATTGATTAACGCCGGTTTAGCGCGCGGGGCGGCGCGCCGCCATCGCGCAGTTTCCCCGAAACCCCTTGGCGGAGCAAGAATTTCCGCATTTTCGGGGGCTCCTCCGGCGCTATTCAGGAGAATTTGCAGCAATTCCCTGACATTCCGGCCAATCCTTCCGCCTCAAACAGCTTCGCGGAACTTGGTCCCGTTCAGGGGAGCGCCTCCTGCAGCAGCCCGCCGTTGCGCACCATGCGAATCTGTTTGGCGGCACCGGTCCGGTCGTCGGTTTCGACAAAGACGCCCGACAGGGTTGCTTCGCCGTTCGCCGGGGTGAAGCGGGTCTTCGGCATGCCGGTCAGGAAGCGGCGCATCGGTTCGGCCTTGTCCATGCCGATGACCGAATTGTAGTCGCCGCACATGCCCGCGTCGGTCAGATAGCCGGTGCCTTCGGAGAGGATCTGCGCATCTGCGGTCGGCACATGGGTGTGGGTGCCCGCAACCAGCGAGGCGCGGCCGTTGCAGAAATGGCCCATCGCCATCTTCTCGGAGGTGGCCTCGCAATGCATGTCGACGATGACCGCCTGGGCCAGCCCGCCGCGCGGATGCGCTTTCAGCACCGCCTCCACCGCGCCAAAGGGATCGTCAAAGGCGCGTTTCATGAACACCTGCCCCAGCACCTGCAGCACCAGAACCTTGCGCCCGCCGGGGGCCTGGAACAGCCGGTAGCCGCGGCCCGGTGCGCTCTTGGCAAAGTTCAGGGGCCGGATGATGCGCGGCTCTTTCTCGATGTACTGCAGCATGTCCTTCTGGTCGAAGGCGTGATCGCCAAGCGTCAGGCAGTCGACGCCGGCATCCAGCAGCAGCTTGGCGTGCTCGCCGCTCAGCCCCATGCCGTTGGAGGCGTTTTCGCCGTTCACCACAACAAAGTCGAGCCGCCACTCGTTGCGCAGCCGCGGCAGGTTTTCGGTGACGGCGCGGCGCCCGGCGCGGCCCATCACATCGCCAAGAAACAGAATTCGCATTGCGGCGTGGTACGCGGATGCGCCCGGCAGGACAAGTCCTGCCGCGGGCGCGCAAAACTTTTCTGAAAAGTTTTGCCAAGATTTTTCACAAAAATCTTGGCTGCCTGGCCGGCGTCAGCGGCTGAATTGCAGAACGCGGCTTTCGGTGACGATCATGTCGAGCGGCTGGTCGGTGGGCTCCAGCGGCAGGTCCTCGGCCTCCTGGGCATCAAAGGCAAAGCCAATCGCCAGCGTCGCCCGCTTGCCGCGCAGCAGCTCCAGCGTGCGGTCATAAAAGCCGCCGCCATAGCCCAGCCGCCCGCCCCTGGCGTCAAAGGCAACCAGCGGCACCACCAGGATTTCCGGCTCAAAGAAGTCGTCAACCTCGGGCACCATGGCGCCGAACGGGCCTTCGCGCAGCGTGCCACCGGGCTGCCAGCGGCTGAATTTCAGGGGCTGGCCCGCCCCCATAATCACCGGCACGCCGACAGGCCCATGCGCGGCGGCCTCGGCCATGGCGGGCAGCGGGTCGATTTCGGTGCGGATCGGCATGTAGCCCGACAGCGGCACGCCGCGGTAGCCGGCCAGCACCTCCGACAGGTGGCCTGCGGCGCCGGGGATATTGCGGGCGTGCGCCTCCTTGCGGCGGGCAAAGGCAGCCTTGCGGGCGGCGGCCTTGATTTCAGTCAGATCCGTCATGGCGGTCTCCTACAGCAGTACGGCGGCGGCGAGGCCCAGGAACGCAAAGAAGCCGACCACATCGGTCACCGTGGTCACAAACGCGCCTGAGGCCAGCGCCGGGTCAATTCCAAACTTCTCCAGTAGAACCGGGATCACCGTTCCTGCGAGCCCGGCGACGACCAGATTGATGACCATCGCGACGGCAATCACTGCGCCCAGCATCGGCGAGCCGAACCAGGCGATGCCGACAACCGCCATCACCACCGCAAAAATCACCCCGTTGACCAGCCCCACCAGCACCTCGCGGCGGATCACCCGCCAGACGTTGGAACCGGTGAGGTCGCGGGTGGCAATCGCGCGCACCGCCACCGTCAGCGACTGGGTGCCGGCATTACCGCCCATGGAGGCAACAATCGGCATCAGCACCGCCAGGGCGACGAACTGGGCGATGGTATCCTCGAACAGCGCAATCACCAGCGAGGCCAGCACCGCCGTTACCAGGTTCACCGCCAGCCAGGGGAAGCGGCGCTTGGTGGTCTCGATCACCTTGTCCGCCAGCGAGCTTTCCTCGCCGACACCGGCCAGGCGCAGGATGTCCTCCTCGTGCTCCTCGTCCAGCACGATCATCGCGTCGTCGATTGTGATGACCCCGACCAGGCGGCCCTCGTCATCCACCACCGGCGCGGAAATCAGGTGGTACTGGTTGAAGGCATAGGCGACGTCTTCCTCGTCCTGATCCGCCGGAATGACCTGGAATGTGTCTTCCAGCAGATCGGTCAGCGGCACCTCGCGCCTAGAGGCCATGATCCGGCCCAGGGTGACATTGCCGATCGGATGCGCCCGCGGGTCGACCACCACTACGTGATAGAACTGTTCCGGCAGATCCTCGGAGGCGCGCATGTAATCAATGGCCTGGCCGACATTCCAATGCTCCGGCGCCATCACCACTTCGCGCTGCATCAGACGGCCGGCGGAGCTTTCGGGATAGCTCAGCGACTGCTCGACCGCGACCCGGTCGGCATCCTCCAGCACGTCGAGGATGGCCTCCTGCTGCGGCTCCTCCAGGTCTTCCAGGAGGTCGACCACGTCGTCGCTTTCCAGCTCCCGCACCGCCTCGGCCAGGACCGCGGGGTTGAGGATGGAGATCACTTCCTCGCGGATGCTGTCGTCCAGTTCCGAGAGGATTTCGCCGTCGAATTCCCGGTCATAGAGATGGATTAGCCGGGTCCGCTCTGCAGAATCGATCTGCTCCAGAAGGTCGGCGATGTCGGCGGCATGCAGGTCTTCCAGCAGCTCGGTCAGGGTTTGCTGGTCGCCCTGCTCCACCGCCTCCAGAATCTGGGCCACCAGCTTGCGGTCCAGGTCATAGGCGTCGTCCTGAGACAGGTCGCCGGAGATGTTGTCGCCGCTGCTCATGTGATGCCCCCGGATTTTCTGCGCGTTTGCCTGCAAAATAGAAGACGCCGCGACCGGAAAACAATGGCAATGCCACAATTTACCAGCGCTGCTCCGGCGGGTATCCTGAGCGGAGCCATTTTGCAAGGAAAGGGTTGAAAGAATGGGCACCGGCGTCATCCTGAAGGGGCAAGTTCTGTCCTTTACCCGCTCCCCCTTTACCGGGGACCGCCCGGAAGACGCGGTCCGGCTGCAGGAGGCGGTTGCGGTGCAGGACGGCCTGATCGCGGGTGCCGGCACGCTGGCGGAGATGCAGGCGCTGCTGCCGGAGGCTGAGGTCAGCGAGTACGGCCAGAAGCTGATCCTGGCCGGCTTTGTCGATGCCCATGTGCACTACCCGCAGACCGCAATCATCGCCAGCTGGGGCAAGCGGCTGATCGACTGGCTGAACAGCTGCACCTTCCCGGAGGAAATGCGGTTTGCGGACCGCGCCTATGCCGAGGAAATTGCCGGGCGCTACCTGGACCTGACCGCAGCGCATGGCACCACCACGGTCTGCAGCTATTGCACCATCCATCCCGAAAGCGTCGATGCTTTCTTCGCCGCCGCGCAGGCGCGCGGCCAGCGGGTGGCTGCGGGCAAGACCTGCATGGACCGCAACGCGCCGGAGGGGCTGCGGGACACGGCGCAGTCGGCCTATGACGACAGCGAGGCGCTGATCACGCGCTGGCACGGGGTGGACCGTTTGGAATACGCCATCACGCCGCGGTTCTCGCCCACCTCGACGCCGGAGCAGCTGGAGGCGATGGGCGCGCTTTGGGGCAAGCATCCGGAATGCCTGATGCAGACGCATCTGAGCGAACAGACCGATGAGATTGCCTGGGTCCGGGAGCTGTTCCCGCAAGCGCGGGATTACCTCGACACCTATGAGGAGTTCGGCCTGCTGGGCGCCAAGGGATTGTACGGCCACGCCATCCACCTGGAGGAGCGCGAGCGGCACCGGCTGCGCGAATACGGCGCGGCACTGATCCATTGCCCGACGTCCAACACCTTCATCGGCTCGGGCCTGTTTGACATGGCCGGGCTGATGGCGGAGGGGCAGCGGATCGGGCTGGCCACCGACACCGGCGGCGGGTCGAGCTTTTCGATGCTGCGCACCATGGCGGCGGCCTATGAAATCGGCCAGCTGCGCGGCACGCCGCTGCACGCGGCGCAGTTGCTGTGGCTGGCGACCCAGGGTTCTGCAACGGCGCTGAGGATGGACGGGAAGATCGGCAATATCGCAGAAGGCATGGAGGCAGACCTGGTGGTGCTGGACCTGGCCTCCACTCCAGCCATCGCCCAGCGGTCCGAGCGGGCCGAGGATATCTGGGAAGCGGTGTTCCCGACCATCATGATGGGCGATGACCGGGCCATTGCCGAAGTCTGGATCGGCGGCAAGCCGGTCACGGACTGATGGAAGCGCAGGCTCAGCAGCCCGGACGGGCCAGCACCATCACCCAGATACGGCCCTTGCCGCGGGCGATGGCGAATTCGGTCACTTCACGGTTGAGCATATTCCTGCGATGGCCGCGGGACGCTTGCCAGCTAGCCATCACCTCGTCCAGGCCGGGCTGGCCCTTGGCAATGTTCTCTGCCGCCGCGCACCAGCCATAGCCAACATGTTTCAGGCGGGCGCCGAGAGTGCGGCCGCTGCTGCCGGTGTGGGAGAAGAACCCGTTACGTGCCATGTCTTCGGCATGAGCGCGCGCGGCCTGTTCCAGCCCGGCGGAATAGGTCAACGGCGGCAGGCCGGAGCCTGCACGAAAGCCATTGATGCCTGCCAAGGCGGCGGAACGGTCCACATCCTGCGCCTGGGCCTGCACGGCCCACAAGAGGATGAAGGCCGCGGCAAGCCGCCGCTTCTTCATGGCGTCATCCCTCCATCAGCTTTTGCGCCAGGCCGCGGTGGCGTTCCAGCAGCTGCGGCAGGTCCAGAGTGGTCAGCTCACCGCCGCGGATGATCTGCTTGCCCTCGACGAACAGGTGCTTGACCTGGGCCGGCCCGGCCAGCAGCAGCGCCGCCGGGTCCCAGCTGCCGCTGGAGGCGATGCCGGTGGTATCCCACACCGCGATATCCGCACGCTTTCCGGGTTCCAGCCGGCCGCAATCGGGGCGGCCCAGCACATCGGCGCCGCCGCGGGTGGCAATCTCCAGGGTTTCATAGGCGCTCATCGCGTCAGCGCCGTTGGCGACCCGTTGCAGCAGCATGGCCTGGCGTGCCTCGGCGCTGAGGCTGGCCATGTCGTTGCTGGCGGAGCCGTCCACCCCCAGCCCGACCGGAACACCCGCATCACGCATCGCGCGCACCGGGGCGATGCCGCTGCCGAGGCGGCAGTTGGAACAGGGGCAATGCGCCACCCCGGTACGGGTTCTGGCAAAGAGATCAATCTCTTGCACGTCGAGCTTCACGCAATGGGCATGCCAGACGTCGTCTCCGGTCCAGCCGAGCTCCTCGGCATACTGGCCGGGGCGGCAGCCGAATTTCTCCTCGGAATAGGCGATATCTTCGTCGTTCTCGGCCAGGTGGGTGTGCAGCATCACCCCCTTGTCGCGCGCCATCAGCGCGGCATCGCGCATCAGCTCGCGGCTGACCGAAAAGGGCGAACAGGGCGCCAGGCCGACACGGCACATCGAGCCTTCGGACGGATCGTGGAAGGCATCCACCACCCGGATCATGTCGTCGAGGATGGCGCGCTCGTTTTCGACCAGGCTGTCGGGCGGCAGGCCGCCGTCGCTTTCGCCAATGCTCATGGCGCCGCGGGTCGGGTGGAAACGCAAGCCGATGTCGCGGGCGGCGTGGATGGTGTCCTCCAGTCGGGAACCATTGGGATAAAGATACAGGTGGTCGGAGCTGAGGGTGCAGCCCGACAGCGCCAGTTCGGCCAGGCCCAATTGGGCAGAAACGAACATCTCGTCCGGGGTGAACCGCGCCCAGACCGGGTAGAGCCGCTGGAGCCAGCCGAACAGCAGCGCGTCCTGAGCGCCCGGCACCGCGCGGGTCAGGTTCTGGTAGAGGTGGTGATGAGTGTTGACCAGGCCAGGGGTCACCACGCAGCCGCGGCCGGAGACGGTCTCGCCGCTGGTCTGCAGCCCCTGCCCCACTGCGGCAATCACGCCGCCGCGGATCAGCACATCGGCGCCGTGCAGCACCCGGCGGGAATCGTCCATCGTCAGGACGGTATCGGCGTTTTGAATCAGGATCTCTGTCATATCCACACACTCCAATAGACAGCCCGCTTCATGGGAATGTGTGATCGGCCGATGGAAAACGGGCGAAGAACCGGCCTGCGGCAAACCTACAGGCCAGTGTTGCCGATTTCAACCCGTCTAGAACTGGCGCAACAGTTCCAGCGCTGCCGCGTGGATCTCCGGATTGGCCGCTGCCAGGGCGCGGCCGCCATTGTGAGCCGGGTTGCCCTGCCAGTCGGTGACAATGCCGCCTGCCGCGTGGATCACCGCAATCGGCGCCTGGATGTCATAGGCGTTGAGGCCCGCCTCAATCACCAGATCCGCCTGCCCTGCCGCCACCAGCGCATAGGCGTAGCAATCCATGCCATAGCGCGTCAGCTTGGCACGGGCAGAAACCCGTTCGAAGCCTGCGCGCTCTTCGGCGGATCCGACTTCGGGGAAGGTTGTGAACAGGATCGCGTCCGACAGCGCAGCCGTGCTGCGGGTCTGCAACGGCATTTCGCCGAGCGGGCCGGTCATTGCCGCAATCTCCGCCCCGCCGCAGAAACGCTCGCCGGTATAGGGCTGGTCGATCACACCGAGGAACGGGCCGTGTTCATCCGCCAGCGCAATCAGCACCCCCCAGGTCGGCGTGCCGCTGATGAAGGCGCGGGTGCCGTCGATCGGGTCCAGAACCCAGGTGCGGCCGGAAGTGCCGGGTTCAGCGCCGAATTCCTCACCCAGGATGCCGTCCTCCGGGCGCAGCTCTGCCAGCACCGCCCGCATCGCCTGCTCCGCCGCGCGGTCGGCAACGGTGACGGGATCGAACCCGCCTGCCAGCTTGTTCTCGGTGTTCAGAGCAGTGGTGCGGAAATACGGCAGGATGGCGGCGCGGGCTGCGTCTGCCATCCTGTGTGCAACGTCGAGATCGGAATATGCGGCCTGTGTCATGTCTGAACGGGTGCCATCCGGCCGGTTTCGTTGCAAGCGCAAAACCTGTCTCCTGGCCGGTTTTGCGCTGCAATGGCCGCTCAGGACCCGTCCGCTCTTCAGGCGGCGTCGCTCAGCACCCGTGCCAGTTCAAACAGGCGGCGGCGCTGGTTTTCGGGAATCGCGTAGTAGGAACGCACCAGATCGAGCGCTTCCTTGTCGCCCATCAGGTCTTCCGGCACGGCAGCCTTTTCGGCCGGGGCCTTGCCCTCTTCCTGCAGGCCTTCGAAGAAAAAGCTCACCGGCACCTCGAGGGCGTCGGAGATATCCCACAGCCGGGACGCGCTGACCCGGTTGGCACCGGTCTCATACTTCTGAATCTGCTGGAACTTGATGCCGACCTGCTCGGCAAGCTGCTGCTGCGTCATGCCGATCAGCCACCGGCGGTGGCGGATGCGCTTTCCCACATGCACGTCAACGGGATGAGCCATGCGTTTCTCCTAGTCTCTATATCCGGCCGCAACCCGGACCGCTGCATTCCTATTAACCCGTTCTGGCGCCTTCAAATCCTGGCCGGAAACAGGTTCCCCATCAGAGCGATCTGAGATCAACCTCTATGCAAAAGTGTACAACCCTTGCGGTTGATTGCAAGACTGCCGTCGCCCCCGGCGGGGTCCGGAAGCTCAACCGCATGATTTCATGTATCATTTTTCTAAACGTTTTATTGCCAAGCGGCTGCCGATCGCGTACCTCCCCAAAAATAGCGAGGTGTGCCCCGGTGCGGGTACCCGGCAGTGTGGCCGTGCGAATCATTCCGGCTCCCGCAGAAGGTGAGGTTAAATTATGCTGGCTTACCAAGTTTCTGGCTTCGACAGACCAGCGGCCCTGACGGAAACCGGATGCCCGCCGCCGGGCCCGGGAGAAGCAGCCGTGGCGCTGCGGGCCTGCGGCCTGAATTTTGCCGACCTGCTGATGATGAAGGGCAGCTATCAGGACACCCCGGAGCCGCCCTTCACCCTGGGGCTGGAGGCCGCCGGGGTGGTGACAGCGCTTGGCGAAGGAACTGAAGGATTTGCCGTTGGCGACCGGGTGGCGGTGTTCAGCGGCTCCGGCGGGCTGGCGGAGGCAGGCGTGTTTGATGCCGCGCGGCTGATCCGTATCCCCGATACGATGAGTTTCGAACATGCCGCGGCAATGCAGATCGCCTATGGCACCAGCCACATGGCGCTGGACCACTGCGCCCGGCTGCAGCCGGGTGAGACATTGCTGGTGACCGGGGCTGCGGGCGGTGTCGGCCTGACCGCGGTGGAGATCGGCAAGCTGATGGGCGCAACGGTGATTGCCCAGGCCCGCGGCAAGGAGAAGCTGGAGGTGGCAGCAGTCGCCGGAGCGGATCATCTTATCGGCGCAGAGGAGGACCTGCGCAGCGCGGTCAAGGCGCTTGGCGGCGCTGATGTGGTCTATGACGCGGTGGGCGGTGATGTGTGGAAGGCCGCCTTCCGGTCCGCTAATCCCGGCGCGCGGCTGCTGCCGGTGGGCTTTGCCGGCGGCGAAGTGCCGCAGATCCCGGCCAACCACCTGCTGGTGAAGAACCTGACAGTGATCGGTTTCTATCTGGGCGGCTACATGAAGTTCCGCCCCGAGGCGGTGCGGCGCTCTTTCGAGACACTGTTTGCCTGGCACGGCGAAGGCCGCATCAAGCCGCACATCAGCCACACGCTGCCGCTGGAGCGGACCGGCGAAGGGCTGGAGCTGCTGCGCAGCCGCAAGTCCACCGGCAAGGTCGTGATCACCACCAGCACCAGCGGCTGACTGTTCGGAACGGCTAACTGCGGAACAGTTTCCTGCCGGGCAGCTCCCGCCCGCCGCCGGTGCATCTGCCAATGCACCACCCCCGTTGGGCCAGGCTCAGCGCCTGTGGCGCTGAGCCTGGCCCAAGGCCGCCAAGGATGCGCTGGCGAAGCCAGGGCAGCCTGCGGGCGCGGGAGCACCCCTGCCGGTTTCTCCAGCCTGTCTCTGCCTTCCTGAGCCGGTAAACGGCCCGGCCCGTGCTCTGGTATGTCAGCTGGCTGCGCGCAACGGCGCCGACCACAGCCCCTGGAAGCCCTGACGGATGAATTCGGCCAGTTCCTCAACATAGGGCGCGCGCACCCGCTCGGCTCCGTAGAGGTTGATGTGCTGCATGGGAAGGTCCGGCAGGCCGCAGCCCTGGTCGATCAGTTCCTGATAGCCCGGCTGGGTGCCCTCCAGCAGCACGCCAACGGCAAGATCGGCGCTGACCGTCGCCTCGACCGTGCGGTCGGAATCGCTGTCGAGTGCCATCTCCCATTCGATGCCCGCCTCATCCAGCGCCGCCGTGGCCACCGGGCGGAAGCTGCAGTTGCGGCAAAACCCGAGCCGCAGGGGGCGCTGGCGCCAGACCGAACCGTCCGGCGCGCCGACCCAGCGCAGCGGCATGCTGTGGATCGTCTCGCCGCCCTCGCCCGCACCGGTCTCGGTGGTCAGGATCAGATCAAAGGCGCCGCGGCCGAACTCCGCCTTGAGATCGCGGGTGTTGGAGGTGCAGAGATTCACATTCACCCGCGGGTAGCTGAGGTTGAAGCGCTTCAGCACCTTCGGGATCACCGGGTGCACCACATCATGCGGCACCCCGAGCAGCACCTCGCCCTCATAGGCCTGATCGGTCAGCCTGCCGATCACCTCGTCGTTCAGCGCCACCATCTTGCGGGCATACCCCAGCATCTGCTCGCCCTCCGCCGTCAACGCGATGGTGCGGCCGGAACGGTCCAGCAGATCTACCCCCAGCAGTTCCTCCAGGCGCTTCAGCTGCATGGAGACTGCCGACTGGGTCAGATGCAGAAAACCCGCCGCCCGGGTCACGCCGCCATTGTCCGCCACCGCCACAAAGGAGCGGAGCGTGGTGATATCAAGATTCCTTACCATCACGACCCCTGATGCATTCCATCAAAAACATTCGTTTTAAAAATATGCCACAGGGAACCATATTCATCAACACAATTGATCACCCAAAAGGGAAGTATCACAAACTTAGCTGAAGGACCTCCGCGATGACCCATGCACCCCTTTCCTGCGCCGCCCCCTGCGCCGCCGCCCCGCGTCTGCCGCTGTCCGCCCGTCTTGGCCTGCACCTGGCGGCCTGGCGCCAGCGCCGCCAGCTGGCCAAGCTGGATCAGCGCGCATTGGACGATA
Organism: Leisingera coralii; assembly: GCF_049056525.1. Lineage (NCBI taxonomy): Bacteria > Pseudomonadati > Pseudomonadota > Alphaproteobacteria > Rhodobacterales > Roseobacteraceae > Leisingera > Leisingera coralii. The sequence goes on from NZ_JBHUPT010000017.1 coordinate 48,369, forward strand.
TCGGCGTCACCCGGGCAGAGGCGGAGGCCGAAGCCCGCCGCGGGTTCTGGAGCGCGCCGGAGCACTGGCTGCTCTGAGCGGGAAATAGCCCGAATCCGCCTTTTCCGGCGGGCCGCTGAACGGCGGCCCGTTTGCTCGTTTTTTTCATGCATTTCTTGCTCCGAAATACTTGAACCGCAACGCGCTTCGCCCGATATTTACCGGGAAAGCTGCCGGCCACGGCTCAATTCGCGCGCGGGCAGCAAGGGAGTAGATTACGGAGACCATTGAGAATGGCACAGTTTGACACCATCCGGTCTGCCGCCGGCGCCCGCGCCGCGCAGATTGATGAGGGCCTGCGCGCCCATATGAACAAAGTCTACGCCACCATGGCGGCAGGCACGTTCATCACCTTCCTGGCCGCCTGGGCAATCGCCGGGCTGGCTGTCACCGCCGACCCGGCAAACGCCGTGGCGCAGCTGAGCGCTGACAAGTATCTGACCAGCGTCGGCTACGCGCTTTATGCCTCGCCGCTGAAGTGGGTGATCATGTTTGCCCCGCTGGCCTTCGTGTTCGGCATCGGCGCCGCCGCAAACCGCATGTCCGCAGCGGGCGTGCAGCTGCTGTTCTACGTTTTTGCCACCGTGATGGGCCTGTCGATCAGCTCGATCTTCCTGGTCTTCACCGGCGAGAGCATCGTGCAGGTGTTCCTGATCACCTCCATCGCCTTTGCAGGCCTGTCGCTGGTGGGCTACACCACCAAGAAGGACCTGTCCGGCATGGGCGCCTTCCTGATCATGGGCCTGATCGGCCTGATCGTGGCGTCGATCGTCAACATCTTCCTGGCCTCCTCGGCCATGGCGTTTGCGATCTCTGTGATCGGCGTGCTGATCTTTGCGGGCCTCACCGCCTATGACACCCAGCGGATCAAGAACGACTACCTGCAGATGGCCCACGCGGGCGACCAGGAGTGGCTGGCAAAATCCGCGATCATGGGCGCGCTGAGCCTGTATCTGGACTTCATCAACATGTTCATGATGCTGCTCCAGCTGCTTGGCAACCGCGAATAAGCGCACCTCCATACCAGGCACTGCAAGGGGCGGATCGATCGATCCGCCCCTTCTCATTTCAACAACAATAACAAGGCATACACCATGAAGATCATTGATATTCCCGCCACCGGCGCAGAGCGCCTGGTGCCGATGCTGCAGGATCTGCACGCGCTGCACGTAGCCTATCAGCCGGAGCGCCACATTCCGGCGCCAGGCAGCGACGGTCTGGCCAAATGGCTGGAGGACTGGCTGAGCGGGGACAACGTCTTTGCGCTGGCGGCAGAGAGCCCGCAAGGCACCCTGCTGGGCTTTCTGATCTATGAGTTGCAGGAGCGCCCCGCGCTGCCGGTCCGTCCTGCCGAAACCCGTGCGATGCTGCACCATATTTCGGTCACCGAGGCCTGGCGCCGGATGGGCATCGGCAAGGCGCTGGTCGAGGCGATGAAGGCCCGCGCGCTGGAGGCCGGCGCCACGGTGGTTGCCGCCACTTATGCGCCGTTCAACACCGCCTCAGCCGCGCTGATGAAGGGGATGGGAATGGAGCCGGTGCTGACCCTGGCGGAATGGCGCGTCTGAGGCCCGGCACAGGTTCAGGGACCTGATATCAGGACCCAGTGCCCGAACAGTCCAGGCCAGCGGAGATGGCGATGGTACCGCGGCTGCTCGACACCTCGCGGATCTCGCCATCCAGCCGGCAGCCGGAAGCATCCGTCACCAGGCCGCGGAAATCCGCCTCGGCAATGTCGGGCAGGCTGGGCACCGCGCTGTCCTCAGGAACGCTCAGCACTGCCATGCCTGCGCTGCCGGAACGGACCAGGCACAAAGCCAGTTCACGGCCCTGAAGCTGCACGATACTGTCCACGACAGCGCGGTCAGGCTCCACCGCCAGAACAGGGGCCGCCGGCCGGGCCTGCAGGCGCTGTGCCGCAACTGCAGGCGGCGGCGGCACAGCCGCCCCTGCTTCAAAGGAACTTGAAACCGGCGTCGCGGCCGCTGCCAGCACCGCGGCTATCACAAGAGTTTTCACAGCACATCCACCCGTTTGCTCATTAACCCACGGGGGCAAGCCTAGTGCATAATTGCGGCGGAAAGATGCCGCCGCGGCAGGCGGATGCGGACAATCCAAGCGGCATTTTCCGGCAATTCAAGGCAATGCCTCGATCCGCTGGAGGGCCTGCAAAAGAAAACGGGCCGCGCCTGGCGCGACCCGTTTCCTGAAATCGCCCCGAAGGAAAGGCTTACTTGATTTTGCCTTCCTTGTACTCGACGTGCTTGCGGACAACCGGGTCGTATTTGCGCACGACCATTTTCTCGGTCATGGTGCGTGCGTTCTTCTTGGTGACATAGAAGTGGCCGGTGCCCGCGCTCGAGTTCAGGCGGATCTTGATGGTGGTCGGCTTCGCCATGGTGCTTCTCCTGCGTCCGGAAAGGCTGGAAGCCCTTCGGTAAATTCCTGTCTGAAGCCCGGCTTTTACCCGCCCCAGCCCCCAAGTCAATAGGATTCGCCCCTATTCCCCAAGGGATTTATGCGCAGAAGGCCTGTAAGCCGGATCCTGTCCCCCCGGGACCGTAATCCCGGGCTCGACGGCCATTCATCTAGGCGGCGCATTGCTGCGCCGCTCAAGCTGCCAACCCGGCCCCTCTCGGCTGAAGCGTACCTAGCGGCGGTTTCCCGGTTGCCCGGGACCTGCCCGCGCGGGGGCCCTATTTGGCATTGCTCCCAGTGGGGCTTGCCGTGCCGCCGCTGTTGCCAGCAGCGCGGTGGGCTCTTACCCCACCGTTTCACCCTTACCCGCGCGGATGCTCCTTTGGCGGACCTCCGGTCCGGCGGGCGGTCTGTTTTCTGTGGCGCTTTCCGTCGGGTTTCCCCGCCCGGGCGTTACCCGGCACCGTTGCTTCATGGAGTCCGGACTTTCCTCGCAGGGGCTTGCGCGCCCCGCGCGGCCGTCCAGCCTTCTGCGCGACTGGAGGGGTAGAAACAACAGCGTGCCGCGTCAAGCGGATAGTGCGGCTGGAGGGGCTTTGCCCCTCTTGGCCCTTGGCCGGGGCCCCGCCCGTCCGTCACTGAAAACAGCCTCCGGACGGTTTTCCGGGCGTTCCTCACCCCAGGATATTTTCAGCCAGATGAAGATTGGCTCCGTTATTCATCTGGCCCCGAATATCCCGGAGCGCAAGGCAGAGACACGCATTATTTCAGGTTTCAAGCGCGTCAGACCCCAGAGAGGCGAAATCCGCGGGCGACAGCGGGCCGCGCGCCCAAGGGCGGAACCGCAAGCGGACTGCGGCCAGAAGCGCCTCGTCATCCGCCGTGGCGGTAAAGCCGGCCACCGCGGCGGCCTTCCGGAAATGCTCAAAGGAAGAATGCTGCGGAGCCTTGCCATTGACAGCGTCTGCCGCCAGTCCCTGCCGCGCCAGCCGTTCCCAGTCAAAACGCGGGCCCGGATCAAATTTGCGCCCCGGCGCCATGCAGGAATGGCCGATCACCCCCGCGGCCGGGATGCTCCAGCGCTGCATCACACCGCGCATCAGTTCTTCCAGGGCCGCCATTTGCGGGGCGCTGAACGGGTGCGCCCCGAGGTTGTCGAGTTCGATGCCGATGGAGCGGGAGTTGATGTCGTCCTGGCCGCGCCATTCGCCGGCCCCGGCGTGCCAGGCGCGGTGCTCTTCCGCCACCATCTGCCAAAGGGTGCCATCAGCGCCGATCAGGTAGTGGGCAGAGACCTCAGCCGCCGGATCGCAGAGCCGCTCCAGCGCGGCCTGCGCACCCTTCATGGCGGTGTAGTGCAAAACGATCAGGGACGGCATCAGACCGTCCCTGCGGGGCCCGAAGTTCGGGCTGGGGTGCCAGAGGGCGCCTGGCTGGTCAGGCCCGCGCTGGTCCGGGGCCATCAGTTCTGGACGGCCAGCCGGTAAGGTGCCGGGTCCCAGCCGCAGGCAAAGCCGTCGCCATCCGGGTCCAGCGCCTTGCGGTCGCGCTCCGGGCCGCCGGTTTCGAGGAAGGCGACCTGGGCCTGATCAGGCGACGCAAACTCTGCACAGTTGCGCTGGTTGCGGGCCTTCAGGTTGATGCCCGAGCGGCTGTAGATGCGCACCCCCTTGGGGTTGCTGGTGCTGAGGGCGTAGCGCACGATGTTGGGACCTGCGTCCTCGGTGCGTTGCGGCACCGCGACCGGCTGCACCTGCTGGTACTGCGCGCGCTGGCGCTCCAGCCGGGCAGCATCGCTTTCGATCGACTGGCGGGCCGAAACAGCCTGGAAGTCGTTCTCATCCGAAATCCGGGCGCTTCCACCCGGTTGCGGCGCCGGATTAGACGGGCTCGCCTGCAGCGGCGCAACACCGGAGTTGGCACTGGAAGCCGCCAGGGCTGCGGCGGTTTCGCGGGCGATGTCCGCATCGCTGGCGGCGGTGCTGGCAGTGCTGAACGTGCCCGCCGCGGCCGTCGAGCCCGCGCTGCGCGGAGCTGCCGTGACCAGGTACGGTTCTGTCGACACCCGGACCGGCGGCACCAAAGGTTCGCCGGTGATGGTGGTGCCGGCGGCAGGCGGCGGCGCGAAGGGATCGCCGTCGATGCCAACGCCTGCGGCGCTGTCGGGGACCTGGGGGGAACAGGCAGCCATAACCAAAAGGCTGCCTGCAGCGGCGTAGGATGCGAATGCGCGCATGGGGTTACCTGTCTGCTCTGCTCAATTGCTGAGGCAGACGTTTACCACCATTGCTGCGGCTTGGCTACAAAGCCGGCCGCATTCTCCAGCGCATAGGCAGTGTTCAGCAGATCGCCCTCTTCCCAGGGCTTGCCGATCAGCTGCAGGCCCAGCGGCAGGCCCTGCTTGTCGAGCCCTGCCGGCACCGCAATCCCCGGCAGGCCTGCCAGGTTCACGGTGACGGTGAAGACGTCATTGAGGTACATCTGCACCGGATCCGCCTCGGTCATTTCGCCCAGGCCAAAGGCCGCGGACGGGGTGGCCGGGGTCAGGATCGCATCGACACCGGCGGCAAAGACGTCCTCGAAGTCCTTCTTGATCAGGGTGCGGACCTTGCGGGCGCGGTTGTAGTAGGCGTCATAGAAGCCTGCCGACAGCACATAGGTGCCGACCATGACGCGGCGCTGCACCTCGTGGCCAAAACCCTCGGCACGGGTCTTCTCGTACATCTCGGTGATGCCGTCGCCGGCTTCCAGCGTGGCGCGGCGGCCGTAGCGGACGCCATCATAGCGCGCCAGGTTCGACGAGGCCTCAGCCGGGGCAATCACGTAATAGGCGGGCAGCGCGTATTTGGTATGGGGCAGCGAGATGTCGACGATCTCGGCACCGGCGGCCTTGAGCATCTCGGCACCATCGGACCACAGCTTCTCGATCTCGCCCGGCATGCCGTCCATGCGGTATTCCTTGGGGATACCGATCTTCTTGCCCTTGATATCGCCGGTCAGCATCGCCTCGAAATCCGGCACGGCCAGTTCGGCAGAGGTCGAATCTTTGGGGTCGTGGCCGCACATGGCTTCCAGCATGATGGCGGCATCGCGCACCGATTTGGTCATCGGGCCGGCCTGGTCCAGCGAGGAGGCAAAGGCGACGATGCCCCAGCGCGAGCAGCGGCCGTAGGTCGGCTTGATGCCGACGGTGCCGGTGAAGGCGGCTGGCTGGCGGATCGAGCCGCCGGTGTCGGTGCCGGTGGCCGCCAGGCAGAGGTCCGCGGCCACGGCAGCGGCGGAGCCGCCGGAGGAGCCGCCCGGGGTCAGCTGGGCGTCATCGTTGCCGCGGCGCCAAGGGCTCACGGCATTGCCGTAGACGGAGGTTTCGTTGGAGGAGCCCATCGCGAACTCATCCATGTTCAGCTTGCCCAGCATCACGGAGCCGGCATCGGCCAGTTTCTGCGAGACGGTGGATTCATACTCCGGCTTGAAGCCTTCAAGGATCTTGGAGGCTGCTTGCGAAGGCACACCCTTGGTGCAGAACAGATCCTTGATGCCGACCGGCAGGCCGCACATGGAAGGCGCATCGCCCGCCTTGATGCGTTCATCCGCGGCCTTGGCGCGCTCCATCGCAATCTCGGGCGTCTTGTGCACGAAGGCATTGAGCGCATCCGCGGCGTCGATCGCCTTAAGACAGGCCTCGGTCAGCTCGACGGAGGTGGTGTCGCCCTTGCGCAGCGCGTCGCGGGCCTCTGCCAGGCCCAGTTTGTTCAGATCGCTCATGTCTCTCACTCCACGACTTTGGGCACTGCGAAAAAGCCTTCGCGGGCGTCCGGTGCGTTCGCCAGCACCTTGTCCTGCTGGTTGCCATCGGTGACTTCATCCTTGCGGCGCTTGAGGCGCTGCGGGGTGACGGAGGTCATCGGCTCGACGCCCTCGACATCCACCTCGTTCAGCTGCTCGATGAAGCCCAGGATATTGTTGAACTCGTCTGCCAGCGCCGGCAGCGCGTCATCCTCGACCTTGATCCGGGCCAGTTTGGCCACCTTGGCGGCAGTGCTTTGGTCAATCGACATGGAAACCCTCATCTGGTGTTGGATAGGCATTTACCGCCGTGCCGCCTGCGCTGCAAGCCGGCTGCGGCGTGCTGCACCCCGGAAACCCGCGGCACCCGCATTTCCGGCACGTCTGCATATCATTTTCGCACCAGCCTGTTAGGCTGCAGCCAACAAAACCGGGAGGAGAAATGAGATGAAGATCATTTGGCTGGGACACGGCTCGTTCCGCATCGAAACAAGCGGTCAGGTGCTGCTGGTGGATCCCTGGCTGACGGGCAATCCGGTGCTGCCCGAAGACCAGCACGAGGCGGCGGTTTCGGGGGCAACGCACATCCTGCTCACCCATGTGCATTTCGACCATGTGGTGGATGTGCTGCCGCTTGCCAAGCGGCTGGAGGTGCCGGTGATCGGGCAATACGACCTGATGGGCTTGTGGGGAGAGACCGAAGGGGTGCAGACCACCGGCTTCAACAAGGGCGGCACGGTGGACCTGGGCGGGGTCAAGGTTGCGATGGTGCCGGCCTCGCACAGCTCCACCTTCAGCACCCAGGACGGGCTGCGCACCGGCGGTTCGGAAGTGGGCTACATGCTGATGGCGGAGGGCAAGACGGTCTATATGTCCGGCGACACCGCAATCATGGCGGACATGGAGTGGATGGGGGATTACTACAAACCGGACGTCGGCATCCTGTCGGCGGGCGGCCATTTCACCATGGACATGAAGCAAACGGCCTATGCGGCGAAACGCTATTTCAATTTCAAGACGGTGATTCCCTGCCACTACAAGAGCTTCCCGGTGCTGGAGCAGGACGCCAAGGACCTGATCGAAGGCTTGCCCGGGGTGGAGGTGATCGAGCCGGAAGTGATGAAGGCGATCGAGATCTGAACCCAGCGGGCAGCAGAGGTCTCCCGCCCGTCGCCGGATCTGCCGGGCAGATCCGCTCCCGTTGGGCTCAGCGCCGGGCCTGGCGGCCCGGCGCGGACGGGTTTCAGGCCGCCGGTTTCATCTGCGGCACCGCAAAGCCCTGCCGCGCCGCAGCGGCCTTCTCCCGGCAGATACAGCCGCGGGCGTGGTCGTTGATCAGCCCCATCGCCTGCATGAAGGCAAAGGCTGTGGTGGGACCGACAAATTTCCAGCCGCGTTTCTTCAGCGCCTTGGAGAGCGCCACCGACTCCGGGCTGGTGGAAGCAGTCTGCGGCTCCGGCAGGTTTTCCGGCTTGGGCTCAAAGCTCCAGAAGAACGCCGCCAGCGAGCCCGCCTCCGCCACCAGTTCCCGGGCGCGGGCGGCATTGTTGATCACCGCCTCGATCTTGCCGCGGTGGCGGATGATGCCCTTGTCCTGAAGCAGCCGCTCCACATCCGCCGCGCCGAACTTCGCCATTTCGTTGAAATCGAACCCGGCAAAGGCAGCGCGGAAATTCTCGCGCTTATCCAGAATGGTCCTCCAGCTGAGGCCGGACTGGAAGCTTTCCAGGCAGACTTTCTCGAACAGGCGGATGTCGTCGCCGACCGGGTAGCCCCATTCCTCGTCATGGTAGCGCAGGAAATCCGGTGCCGAAGCGCTCCAGGCGCAGCGGGGATGACCGTCGGCGGCTGTGATGGTGCTGCTCATTCGCCGCCCCGCAGGAAATCAAGCCGGGGGTCCATCATGGTCGGCGCCACGCCGATGATTTCAGGCTCAACGACGCCGCCCGTCACAAAGGGATCCTGCGCAACCCGGCTGGCCAATGCCTCCTCACTTTCACCGACAGCGAGAATCGCGCCGCCCTCGCCATCGGTCATCGATCCGGCGGCAAGAAACACACCGTCCTCAAACCCCTGTTGCAGCCACGCCTTGTGGCCTTCCAGAAATTCGGCCACGCGGTCCTTCTGCGCCGCGAAGGAAAGCAAAATAAAGTACATCAGTGTCTCCTGTGATGAATGTTAGCCAGAGTGATCTTTTGGCAGCCGATCCCGGAGCCAATCCAGCATCAGCCCCACTTCCCTGTTGATGAAATCCACGTCGCCAAAAGCCTGCGCCAGCGTGGCCACCCCCTGGCTGCGCGCCAGCAGGTGCATGGCCAGGGCATCCGAACCGGTGCCGCACCCCATCTCCTCGAACTGGCGGCGCAGCCAGTCGCGAAACAGCGTGAAGATGGCATTGGCCTGATCCTGGGCCGCGTGGTCCAGCTTGCCCAGCTCCGCCACCAGCGTGCTGACCGGGCAGCCGTAGAGCGTGATCTTCGCCTGGTTGGCAATCAGGATGCGGATGAAGCAGGTGATCCGGTCCAGCGGGCTGCCGCCCGCCGTTTGCCAGTCGCTCAGCATGACGCGCGTGCTATCCATGCGGCGGGCGATCACCGCCTCGAGAATGTCGTCCTTGGTCTTGAAATGATAATAGAAATTTCCGCGTGAGATGCCGACCGCCGCTGCAATGTCCGCAAAGGAGGTGGCCTCGAACCCGCGCTCATAGAACAGCTGATCCGCGGCTTCGGCGATCCGGTTTCTGGTTGTTTCCTGCGCCACATCAAGCCCCTAGGACAATTGACCTAAATCTCTATAGGACAAATGCCCCAATCCGGCAACAGCAGAGGCAGCCACGGCTCGTCCTCCCGGCGCGCTCAGCGTTTCTCTGCGAAGAACTCCTTGAGCAGCGCACTGGCCTCGCCTTCCCCAATCCCGTCGTAGACCTCTGGCGTGTGATGCGCCTGGGGGTGGGAGAATACGCAGGCGCCATGCGCCACACCGCCGGACTTGGGGTCGGAGGCGCCGTAATAGACGCGCCGGATGCGGGCGGCGGCAATGGCGGCAGCGCACATGGCGCAAGGCTCCAGCGTCACATAAAGGTCGTAGCCAGTGAGCCGTTCGCTGCCTAAAGAGGCGCAAGCCTCGCGGATGGTCAGAATCTCGGCGTGCGCGGTGGGATCGTTCAGCTCACGGGTGCGGTTGCCCGCCAAGGCAGCGACGCTGCCGTCCGGCGCAATCAGCGCAGCTCCCACGGGGACCTCGCCACGCTCGGCGGCCGCGCGTGCCTGGTCGAGCGCCTTGTTCATATGCGATGTGAATGCCATGCGCTCCGCTCAGCCTGATTACAGCAAGGCAATATACTTAGAAAAGTTTCCGCCCGGCGGCAACGCCGGGCAGCGCCCGGCCGCACCTATTGATGACCTCATTCAGAACCGAAATCGAAACAGCGGGCTGAAGCTAAAGCCGCATATTGCCCGCTTTCGCAAGGCTGCGGAATGCTCTATGGCACACACATGAGCAAAACACCCGTACCCCCCAAGGGCAAACCCGGCCCGAAATCCCAGCCCCGCAAGGCTGCCGCCAAACCTGAGGCCGGTGCCTCGCCCGAGGGCGACCGCATCGCCAAGGTCCTGTCGCGCGCAGGCGTCGCCTCGCGCCGGGAGGCCGAGCGCATGATCGCCGAGGGCCGCGTGTCGGTGAACGGCAAGAAGATCGACAGCCCGGCGCTGAACGTGACCGCGAAGGACCGGATCAGCGTCGACGGCCAGCCGCTGCCGGAGGCAGAGGCGCCGCGGATGTGGCTCTATTACAAACCCACCGGCCTGGTGACCTCGAACAGCGACGAGAAGGGCCGCAAGACGATCTTTGACGAGCTGCCCGAGGACATGCCGCGGGTGATGACGGTGGGCCGGCTCGACCTCAACTCCGAGGGTCTGCTGCTGCTGACCAATGACGGCGGCATCAAGCGCAAGCTGGAGCTGCCCGCCACCGGCTGGCTGCGCAAGTACCGGGTGCGGATCAACGGCCGCCCCAAGGACGAGGATTTTGCCCCCCTGCGCAAGGGCCTGGTGATCGAGGGGGAGAAGTTCCAGCCGATGACGGTGTCGCTGGACCGCCAGCAGGGCGCCAATGCCTGGCTGACCGTGGGCCTGCGCGAAGGCAAGAACCGCGAGATCCGCAGGGCGATGGAGGATATCGGCTTCACCGTGAACCGGCTGCTGCGGGTCTCTTACGGGCCGTTCCAGCTGGGCAACCTGAAACCCGGTGAGGTCGAGGAACTGCGCCCCCGCGTGGTGCGCGACCAGCTGGGGCTGGCGGAGGAAGAGGAAAAGCCGGCGGCCCGCCCCACCCGCACCCGCGGCGGCAAGCCGATGGGCAAGCCCGCAGCCAAACCGGGCGGAAAGCAGGCGGCACGGGGCCCGGGCAAACCGGGCAGCCCCGCAGGCAAGGCGCAACCTTCCCGCGGCGGCCGCCCGGATCCGCGCGGCGGCGGCAAGCGCCCGGCCGGCAAGAATCCCCGCCGCTGAGCCATTTCCCGCAGACTTCCCCCTAGCAACAGCGCCAGCTATCCCCTAGATTTCCAATCAGTTAATCTTCGCTGGCCGTTCCTGGGGGAGCTTGCGTGCAAAAAATTGCCTATGTTGCCCTATTGATCCTGATGTTCGGCCTCAGCACCGGCTGGATCGTGGGGGGCTGAGCGAATGGCACAGCGTTACGGCGGCAAACACAGTCCCGGCAGCAAACCCGGCCCGCAAGGCTCCGCTCCGCAGCAGTCATACCGCAATGCCCAAGTTGACCCGGTCGGGGTGCGCGCCAACGTTCTGTTTGTGCCGCCCGCACTTCTGGCCCTGCTGTCGCTGAACGACGGCGCAATCGGGCTGGCGCTGGGACTGGCTGGCGCGGGCCTGTGGACGGGCGGCGCCTTCCTGCTGCGCGAGGGGCTGAAGGCGGAGGCCGCCTTTTCCGCCCGCAAGGTGGCCCGCAAGCCCGCCCTGCCCCGCAAGATCCTGGCAGCTCTTCTGGCAGGCGCCGGCGCGGCACTGGCAGCGTGGAAGGCTGAGCCGGGCATCCTGATCGCCGCCGTCTATGGCGCCGCGGCCACCGGTCTGCACCTCACCGCTTTTGGCATCGACCCGCTGCAGGACAAGGGTGTGGCAGGCGTCGACGATTTCCAGCAGTCCCGCGTCGCCCGCGCGGTGGACGAGGCGGAACAGAGCCTTGCCGCGATGAAGGACGCCGCCCGGCGCGCCCGCGACCGCCGGGTGGAGGCACGGGTCGACCAGTTCCAATCGGTTGCGCGCGAATTGTTCCGCACGGTCGAGGAAGATCCCCGCGACCTGACCGCTGCACGGAAGTACCTGACCGTCTATCTGCAGGGCGCCCGTGACGCGACGGTGAAATTCGCCGATATCTATGCCCGCAGCCAGGACGCCGAGGCCCGGGAAAGCTATCTGACACTGCTGGACGATCTGGAACAGAACTTTGCCGCGCGCACCCGCAAGATGCTGGTGGAGGACCGCGCGGACCTGACCATTGAAATTGATGTGCTGCGCGACAGGCTGCAGCGTGAAGGGGTCCATCTGGACCAAAACTGATTAGCGAGGAAGCCGTTCATGTCGGAAGCCGTTCAACAGAAAGCCGCTCAGGCCGAGGCCCTGGTCAAGGAGGTCACGGCGATTGAGCTGCCGGAACCTATTGCTGTGGTGCAGCCGCTGGAGCAGGCCGATGCGCCCACCAGCGAGGCGATCCGGGTGCGGATGGACCAGATCGACATGGAGGACACCAATTCGATCATCCATTTCGGCTCTGCCGCGCAGACGGAACTGCAGACAATCAGCCAGGCAATGCTCTCGGACGTGCGCAACAAGGATGTGGGGCCCGCGGGCGACAGCTTGCGCAATATCGTGACCACCATCCGCGGCTTTTCGGTGTCCGAGCTGGATATCCGCCGCAAGCCGACCTTCTGGGAGAGGCTCCTGGGCAAAGCAACGCCTTTTGTGAAATTCACCGCGCGCTATGAAACCGTGCAGGGGCAGATCGACCAGATCACCGACGACCTGCTGGGCCATGAGCATCAGCTGCTGAAGGACATCAAGTCGCTCGACATGCTGTATGAGAAGACGCTGAACTTCTATGACGAGCTGGCGCTTTACATCGCGGCAGGCGAGGCCAAGCTGGTTCAGCTGGACGGCACCGACATCCCGGCCAAGGAAGCCGAGGTGCAGGCCGCGGCCGAAGACGACCAGGTGATGAAGGCGCAAGAGCTGCGCGACCTCCGCGCCGCACGCGACGACCTGGAGCGCCGGGTGCATGACCTCAAGCTGACCCGCCAGGTGACCATGCAGTCGCTGCCCTCGATCCGGCTGGTGCAGGAGAACGACAAGTCGCTGGTGACCAAGATCAACTCGACGCTGGTGAACACCGTGCCGCTGTGGGAGACCCAGCTGGCGCAGGCGCTGACCATCCAGCGCTCGGCCCAGGCGGCGGCCGCGGTGCGGGATGCCAACGACCTGACCAACGAGCTCTTGACCTCCAACGCCGCCAATCTGCGGCAGTCCAACGAGATGATCCGCCAGGAGATGGAACGCGGCGTGTTCGACATTGAGGCGGTGAAGCAGGCCAACGCGGATCTGATCGGCACCATTCAGGACAGCTTGCGGATCGCCGATGAGGGCAAGGCCAAACGCGCCGCTGCGGAAGCGGAGCTGCAGAAGATGGAAGCCGAGCTGCGTGACACGCTGGCCGCTGCCAAGGCCCGCCGCGACGGGGTTGGCGATAATGCCGGCACCGCAGTGCCGAACTGAAGACGGTGGCGGGCGTGCGCGCATGCAAAGCGGTTTGGAAAAGCGGGGCAGCCCTTGCCGGGCTGGCAGCGCTGACAGCATGCCTGCCGTTTACCCAGCCGGAATCACTGGTGCCGCAGCCCCGCCCTGCCGCGCCGGAACCTGCGGTCTACACCCCCTCCCCCGACAGCGCGCAGCTGGCCTATTACTACAACGCCCTGCAGCGCGACCTGCTGACCCGCGGCCTGCTGCGCACCGACGGCGGCGGCCCCGACACGCCTTATGACGCCGAGGATCTGGCCAGGAGCTTTGAACAGCTGGCGTTTTACGACGAGTACGGCGGCTCGGGAATCTCCGGCGGCCTCGGCCGCTGGGCCGGTCCGGTCCGGATCGCGGCGGAATTCGGCCCCTCGGTGCCTGCCGACCGACGCAGGACCGACCGCGACACGGTCACCGAATACGCCGCGCGTCTGGCGCGGATCACCGGCCATTCCATCAGCACCGTCAGCGGCAGGGCCAATTTCCACGTGATCTTCGCCAGCCTCGACGACAGCGCCTTTGTCGCCGAGCGGGTGCGCGAGCTGCTGCCTTCGATCAGCGCGCGGGACCTGTCGCTGCTGGCCGCTCCGCCGCGCAGCTTTTACTGCCTGGTGGTGGCAGGCGGGCCGCAAAGCGATCCGCTGTCCTATACCCGCGGGGTGGCGCTGATCCGGGCCGAGCACCCCGACCTGGTGCGCAAGAGCTGCGTGCATGAGGAAGTGGCGCAAGGCCTGGGCCTCAGGAACGACAGCCCGCGCGCGCGTCCATCGATTTTCAATGACGACGACGAATTTGCACTGCTGACCAGCTTTGACGAAAAGCTGCTGCAGATGCTGTATGATCCGAGATTGAAAACGGGGATGAGCCTGGAAGAGGCCCGCCCCCTGATCCGCATTCTCGCCCGCGAGGCGATGGGCCAGGAATTGTAGGCCGCCAAAGGAAGAGGACCAGCAGATGGGTATTTTCGATTTTCTCAAAGGCGAGTTCATTGATGTCATTCATTGGGTGGACGACACCCATGACACCATGGTCTGGCGGTTCGAGCGCGAGGGGCATGAAATCAAATACGGCGCCAAGCTGACGGTGCGCGAGGGCCAGGCCGCGGTGTTCGTGCACGAGGGCCAGCTGGCCGATGTGTTTACCCCCGGTCTCTACATGCTTGAGACCAACAACATGCCCATCATGACCACGCTGCAGCATTGGGATCATGCCTTCCAGTCGCCGTTCAAGTCGGAGATCTACTTTGTCGACACCACCCGGTTCAGCGATCTGAAATGGGGCACCAAGAACCCGATCATCTGCCGCGACCCGGAGTTCGGGCCGGTCCGTCTGCGCGCCTATGGCACCTATACGATCAAGGTGGCCGACCCGGCCCGTTTCCTGAGCGAAATCGTCGGCACCGATGGCGAATTCACCATGGACGAGATCTCGTACCAAATCCGCAACATCATCGTGCAGGAGTTCAGCCGCGTTATTGCAGGCTCCGGCATTCCGGTGCTGGACATGGCGGCCAACACCGCTGATCTGGGCAAGCTGGTGGCGGCAGAGATTTCCGGCACTCTGGCGGAGTACGGCCTGATGATGCCGGAGCTATACATCGAGAACATCTCGCTGCCGCCCGCGGTGGAGGAAGCGATGGACAAGCGCACCCAGATGGGGGTGCTGGGTGACCTTGGGCGTTATACCCAGTTTTCCGCCGCCGAAGCGATGACCGCCGCGGCCCAGACACCGAACAGCGGCATGGGTGCCGGCATGGGGATGGGCATGGGCTTGGCGATGGCGCAGCAAATGGGCCAGGCCCTGCAGGGAGGCGCAGCCTCTCCGGCAGCGGGTCAGCCGGCCGGGCCATGGGGCGCATGGCCCGAACCCGCTGCGCCGCAAAGGGCCGCGCCCGCAGCACCGCCCCCGCCGCCGGTGGAACATGTCTGGCATATCGCGGTGGACGGGCAAACTTCCGGCCCGTTCTCCAAGGCGCGGATGGGCCGGATGGCTCAGGACGGCAGCCTCACACGGGGCACCCATGTCTGGACCCCGGGCCAGGACGGCTGGAAACGGGCCGGCGAGGTGATGGAACTGGCGCAGCTGTTCACCATCCTGCCGCCGCCGCCCCCTCCGCCGCCGCCCGCCGGCTGAGCCCTGGCTGCGGCGGTATCGGGACCGCGATGCTGCCGCCCTCATTCCTTCAGATGTTTTGCCACCGCAGGTTCCCCTCCCCGTGACGATGCCCCCGCCGCCGCCAGCCGCCAGCGCGCCCTCTGCCCCGGAGGACAGCCACCGTTTCCCCTGCCCCAATTGCGGCGCCGATTACCGCTTTGATCCAAACGCCGGCGCGCTGATCTGCGATCATTGCGGCCACCGCGAAGAGGTCCGCAGCGGCCCGTGGAAGGGCTCAGCCCTGCGGGAGCTGGATTTCCGCGCTGCCGCGGCCGAGCAGTTGCCGGAGGCGGAAATCGAAGTCACCCGGGTCTTTGTCTGCCCCAACTGCGCGGCGCAGGTGGAGTTCGACCCGGACACCCACGCCAAGGAATGCCCGTTCTGTGCCACCCCTGTCGTGACCGGCACTGGCGAGAACCGGCACATCAAACCCAAGGGGGTGCTGCCCTTTACGGTCACCGAACGGGCCGCGCACAAGGCGATGACGGATTGGCTGGGGCGGCTGTGGTTCGCGCCAAACGGCCTGAAAGAATACGCCCGCAAGGGTCGGCGGATGCAAGGGATCTATGTGCCCTACTGGACCTATGACGCCCAGACCCGCAGCAGCTACACCGGTCAGCGCGGCACTGTCTATTATGTGACCGAAACCTTTCAGCGGGACGGCAAGATGCAGACCCGGCAGGTGGCCAAGGTGCGCTGGCGGCCCGCGGCCGGCCGGGTGCAGCGGTTCTTTGACGATGTGCTGGTGCTGGCTTCGAACAGCCTGCCGAAACGCTATACCGAGGCGCTGGAACCCTGGGACCTGTCGCAGCTTGAGCCCTATCAGCCGCAGTACCTGGCGGGCTTCCGGGCCGAAGCCTACACGGTGGACCTGGAGGCAGGCTTTGCCGAGGCGGGGCAGAAGATGGAGCGTGTCATCGAGCGCGATGTGCGGTTTGACATTGGCGGCGACCGGCAGCGCATCAGCAGCATCGACACGCAGATGTCCGATGTGACCTTCAAGCATATCCTGCTGCCTGTCTGGCTGGCGGCTTATAAGTACCGCGGCAAGACCTACCGCTTTGTGGTGAACGGGCAATCGGGCCGGGTGCAGGGCGAGCGGCCCTATTCGGCCTGGAAGATTGCCGCCGCGATCATTCTGGCACTGGCCATTGCTGCGGGCGTTGCCCTGCTCGCCAGCCAGCAGTAACCCATGAAAAAGCGGAAGGGGGAACAGCCTCCCCCTTCCTGATGCGGCCGGTTCCTTTCCCCGGTGCTTAGCCGGAACCACGGCCGCCCCCCCCTATCAGGCTTTGCTGATCTCGATCTTGCGGGCGGTTTCAGGCTGCTCCAGCGCCTTTTTCGGCACCGAGATATGCAGCACACCGTCCTCCATCTTGGCAGAGGCCGCCTGCCCGTCGGCGTCCTCCGGCAGGCGGAAGGAGCGGCGGAAGGCACCATACTGGCGCTCGCTGAAGTACCAGGTGTCGCCCGTCTTCTCGGACTGTGTCTTCTTCTCGCCGCGGATCGTCAGCACGCCGTTGTCCACGGTCAGCTCGACATCTCCAAGGGCGACGCCCGGAAGCTCCATCGCGATATCATACGCCTCCTTGCCCGAAGAGGCCTCCGTTGCGGGATTGAGCCAATCGGCGAGCCGGGTTCCGAAGCTGCGGAACGGGTCATAAAGCGACGGCCAGAAACCGCCATGTTCGGTTTTTTCCACCATAGTCCAACCTCCTTTCCTGTTTCGGCCCATTGTACCCTTGACGCCGCGGCACTGCTTTGATCCCGCGCAAGCGGGGCGCTTGCGCAAAAGAATTTCTGACGCCAGTCTGCCATCAGCCGCTAGGAGGGACTTAACGTGACACCCGATCTGCAAAGCCTGGACACCCTGTTTGCCGCCCGCCACAGCTGCCGGGCCTTCAGCCCGGAGCCGGTGCCGCGCGCGGTGATCGAGGACATCCTGCGGACAGCGCAAAAGGTGCCTTCCTGGTGCAATGCGCAGCCCTGGAAGGTGACCATCTGCAGCGGTGCCGGGACGGAACGCGTGCGGGCCGCCCTGCTCAAGGCGGCGGAGGGTGGCGGGCACAGCCCGGACCTGCCCTTTCCCGATGGCTACTCGGGGGAGTACCAGCAGCGCCGCCGCGACTGCGGCTGGGCCCTGTATGAGGCCGTCGGCGTGCAGAAAGGCGACCGTGCCGGGTCGGCGCGGCAGATGATGGAGAATTACCGGCTGTTCGGCGCGCCGCATTGCGCGATCCTGTCGTCTCCGGCAGAGCTGGGCTCCTATGGCGCGATGGATTGCGGCGGCTTTGTTGCCGCCTTCACGCTGGCCGCCCAGGCCGCCGGGGTTTCCAGCATCCCGCAGGCGGCGGTTGCCTCCTTTGCGCCGCTGCTGCATGAGCTGCTGGACATACCGGACGACCGGATCATCCTCTGCGCCATTTCCTTTGGCTACGGCGCCGGGGACCACCCGGCCAACAGCTTCCGCACCAGCCGGGCGGCGCTGGAGGAATTTGCGGACTGGCGCGGCTGAGACAGGACAAGGACAATCACGGATGCGGGCATTGATTCAGCGGGTCGGCGAGGCTTCGGTCACGGTGGACGGCGAGACATTGGGAGAGATCGGCCCCGGCCTGCTGATCCTGGTCTGTGCCATGCAGGGCGACAGCGAGGCGCAGGCGGATCAGCTGGCGGCGAAAATCTCCAAGCTCAGGATCTTCAAGGATGAAGGCGGCAAGATGAACCGCTCGGTGCTGGAGACCGGCGGCAGCGCCCTGGTGGTCAGCCAGTTCACCCTGGCCGCCGATACCCGCCGCGGCAACCGGCCCGGCTTTTCAACTGCGGCCTCCCCGGCCGAAGGGGAACGGCTGTATGAGTATTTCGCGGATCAGCTGTCCCGGCTCGGTCTGGAAACCGCAAAAGGACGGTTCGGCGCTGACATGAAAGTGCGGCTGCTGAACGACGGCCCGGTGACCATCTGGATGGATACTGAACAGGCCTGATCCGGCCGTCGCAGTCTGCCTGCCGCAAACGGGATGCCTGCTGCGCCCGGCAAGGCTCTGGCACCAGCTGCTCCCTGCGGCGCTGTCCGGGCTGAAGGCGGCAACGGCGACGTTTTCAGGCCAGAAAGTATCGATTCTTTCCCCGTTACCGCCAGCATTGCGCCTCGATCCGGCCAATTCATAAAAAATCCATCATATCTGCGCACAAAAATTTCCTGTCGCATTCCGGATGTTTTTTTGATTTACACCCGGAACGGCAGCTAAAAACGGCACCTTAATTGAGAAAGGCGACCTTCCTTTTGCGGGCCTCACCGGCGCGTGTGCGGCCTTACCAAGCGTTGCGCGAATAACGCTTGCGAGGTGACAGCAAATGCGCAAATCTTGAACCACCAATCAAAAAAACGGGTGCCTGGAGCACCACAACCAATCGGGAGAACTCTATGAACAGACACATGCAGTATCTGGCCAGTCAGGCTGCGGCAGGCAAACTGTCCCGCCGCGACTTCCTGGGCAAGGCCGCCGCACTCGGCTTTACCACTGTTTCCGCCAACCTGCTGCTGTCCAGCGCCGCCAAGGCGGCCGGCCCGCAGAAGGGGGGCACCATCCGCCTCGGCCTGCAGGGCGGCTCCACCACCGACAGCCTGGATCCGGCGCTGGTCACCAACACCGTCGGCCTGATGGTCACCCGCCTGTGGGGTGAAACCCTGGTCGAACTGGCCGACGACGGCGGCATCGAGGGCAAACTGGCGGAAAGCTATGAAGCCTCCGCCGACGCCAAGACCTGGACCTTCAAGCTGCGACCGGGCGTCACCTATTCCAACGGCCAGAACGTCACCACCGAAGACGTGGTCAAGACCATGGAGCGCCACAGCGGCGAGGACACCAAGTCCGGCGCGCTGGGGATCATGCGCGGCATCAAGGACGTGCGCGCGGACGGCGACAGCGTTGTCTTCGAACTGGACAGCCCGAACGCCGACCTGCCCTACCTGCTGGCCGACTACCACCTGATCATCCAGCCGAACGGCGGCAATGACGATCCGGCGGCGCCCATCGGCACCGGCCCCTACATCATCAAGTCCGCCGACATGGGCGTGCGCTTCGTCGCCGAGAAGAACCCGAACTACTGGGGCGATCTGGGCAATGCGGACACCGTGGAAATCATCGTCATCAACGACGACACCGCCCGCGTCGCCGCGCTGCAGTCCGGCCAGGTGGATGTGATCGACCGGGTGCCGCCGCGCACAGCGAAACTGGTGGACCGCGCGCCGAACATCACCGTGCACTCGACCTCCGCGGCCGGCCATTACGTGTTCATCATGCACTGCAACACCGCGCCGTTTGATAACAACGACGTGCGCCTGGCGCTGAAATACGGCATCAACCGCCAGGAAATGGTGGACAAGATCCTGAACGGCTATGGCACCGTGGGCAACGACACCCCGATCAACGCCTCCTATCCGATGTACACCGAGCTGGAACAGCGCCAGTTCGACCCGGACAAGGCGATGCACCACATGAAGAAGGCCGGCCACGACGGTGCCATCCTTCTGCGCACCTCGGACAACTCCTTCCCCGGCGCGCCGGATGCATCCGCCCTGTTCCAGCAGTCGCTTGCCGGCGCAGGCATCAAGCTGGACGTGAAGCGCGAACCGAACGACGGCTACTGGTCGGAAGTCTGGAACAACAAGCCGTTCTGCACCAGCTACTGGGGCGGCCGTCCGACCCAGGACCAGATGTTCACTACCGCCTACCTGTCGACAGCGGACTGGAACGACACCCGCTTCAACAACGAGCAGTTCGA
This sequence comes from Leisingera coralii, assembly GCF_049056525.1. Lineage (NCBI taxonomy): Bacteria > Pseudomonadati > Pseudomonadota > Alphaproteobacteria > Rhodobacterales > Roseobacteraceae > Leisingera > Leisingera coralii. Next base: position 68,354 of record NZ_JBHUPT010000017.1, read on the forward strand.
CCAGATGCTGGTCGCCGCCCGCGGCGAGCTGGACGTTGCCAAGCGGACGCAGATGTACGCCGACATGTCGATGATCCTGCGCGACGAAGGCGGTCTGATCTGCCCGATGTTCAACGACTTTGTCGAGGCAACCACCGATAAGGTGGACGGCTGGGTCGAAGGCATTCCGGGCCAGGTTCTGATGAACGGCTACGCGGCCAGCAAGCTGTGGGTCAAAGCCTAATATGTCCCCGATCGTAAAACTCCTGGCTCAGCGCATTGCGCTGAGCCTGCTTCTTTTGCTGCTCATCTCAATCGTGATCTTTGCCGGCACCATCGTGCTGCCGGGCGACGTCGCACAGTCGATCCTGGGTCAGTCGGCAACGCCGGAAGCACTGGCCAACCTGCGGGCGGAGCTGGGGGTCAACGACCCGCCCGTTGAGCGCTATTTTGCCTGGCTTTTCGGCGCCATACAGGGCGATCTCGGCACCGCTCTGACCAGTGGCCAGGACATCGCCCAAGCGCTGAGCAGCCGGTTCTGGAATACCCTGTTCCTCGCCTTCTGGGCGGCCGTGGTTGCGGTCCCGCTGGCGATTTTTCTGGGCCTGCTTGCCGTCCGTTTCAAGGACCGCTGGCCCGACAAGCTGATCTCGGCCGTCACCCTGGCCTCGATCTCGATCCCGGAATTCCTGATCGGCTATGTGCTGATGTATTTCATCGCCGTGCAGCTGCGCTGGTTCCCGTCAGTGGCAATGATCAACGACAGCATGAGCCTGTTTGAAAAACTGAACGCCATCGCCCTGCCGATCGCCGTGCTGACGCTGGTTGTTCTGGCCCATATGATGCGGATGACCCGCGCCGCGATCCTCAACGTGATGCAGTCGGCCTATATCGAAACCGCTGAGCTGAAAGGTCTCAATGCCTTTCAGGTGATCTACCGCCATGCCTTCCCCAACGCGATCGCGCCGATCGTCAACGTGGTGATGCTGAACCTCGCCTATCTGGTGGTGGGCGTCGTGGTGATCGAGGTGGTCTTTGTCTACCCCGGCATGGGCCAGTATCTGGTGGACCACGTGTCCAAGCGGGACGTGCCTGTTGTCCAGGCCTGCGGCCTGATCTTTGCCGCCGTCTATATCGGCCTCAACATGATCGCCGATATCGTCGCCATCCTGAGCAACCCGCGTCTGAGGCATCCGAAATGAAGAATATCCCCATTTCTGCACTCATCGGGCTATTGTTCACCGCCCTGTACTTCCTAGGTGCCATCTTTGCGCCGCTGCTGGCCCCGTATGGCGTCGGCGAAGTGGTCGGCGATGTGTGGGAGCCCTCCAGCTCTGATTACCTGCTGGGCACCGACAACATCGGCCGCGACCTTCTCAGCCGGATGATCTATGGCGGCCGCACCACCATCTTCATCGCAACGGCTGCGACCGTGCTGTCCTTCACCCTGGGCTCCGTCCTCGGCTTCTTTGCCGCGGTGATGGGCGGCTGGATCGACCAGACCCTGTCCCGCTTCGTCGATCTGGTTATGTCGATTCCGACGCTGATCTTCGCCCTGGTGGTGCTGTCCGTGGCTCCGGTGACCGTCCCTATCCTGATCCTGGTGATGGGCCTTCTGGACTCCACCCGCGTCTACCGTCTGGCCCGTGCCGTTGCGGTCGACATCGAAGTCATGGACTACGTCGAAGCAGCCCGCCTGCGCGGCGAGAAGACCGCCTGGATCATCTTCCGCGAGATCCTGCCCAACGCGCTGTCTCCGCTGATCGCCGAGATGGGCCTGCGCTTCATCTTCGCAGTTCTGTTCGTCTCCACCCTGTCCTTCCTGGGCCTGGGCGTGCAGCCGCCTGAGGCTGACTGGGGCGGCATCGTGAAGGAGAACAAGGAAGGCATCGTCTACGGCATTCCTGCGGCCCTGATCCCGGCCTTTGCCATCGCCACCCTGGCGATCTCGGTCAACCTGGTGGCTGACTGGGTGCTGAACCGGACCACATCGCTGAAAGGAGGCCGCGGATGAGCGATACCCTGTTGAAAGTCCGCGACCTTAAAATCGGCGCGACCATCTACCCGCCCGGGGAAAAGCCCCGCGACATCGAGATCGTGCACGGGGTCAGCTTTGACCTCGCGCCCGGCAAGGTGCTGGGGCTGATCGGTGAATCCGGTGCTGGCAAATCCACCATTGGCTTGGCCTCCATGGCCTATGGCCGCGGCGGCGTGAAGATCACCGGCGGCGAGGTCTGGGTCAACGGCCGCGACATCCTCAAGGGCAGCCACAAGGACATCCGCAAACTGCGCGGGGCCGAGGTGACCTATGTGTCGCAATCGGCGGCGGCGTCCTTCAACCCGGCCAAGAAGATCATGGACCAGGTGGTCGAGGCCGCGGTGGAGCAGAAAAAGTTCTCCCGCAAGGAGGCCGAGGCCCGCGCCCGCACCCTGTTTGCCAAGCTGGGCCTGCCGGATCCGGACAATATCGGCGAACGCTACCCGCACCAGGTCTCGGGCGGCCAGCTGCAGCGCTGCATGACCGCGCTGGCGCTGTGCCCGGAGCCGGATCTGGTGGTCTTCGACGAGCCGACAACCGCGCTCGACGTGACCACCCAGATCGACGTGCTGATGGCGATCAAGGAAGCGATCCGCGATACCGGCGTTGCCGCGCTCTACATCACCCACGACCTGGCGGTTGTGGCCCAGGTGAGCGACGACATCATGGTGCTGAAGATGGGCAACACGGTCGAATACGGCCACGTTGACCAGATCATCAACAACCCGCAGGAGGAGTACACCAAGGCGCTGGTCTCGGTCCGCTCCATCGAGCATGAGGAAAAGCCCCCCACCGAGGAGCCGGTGCTGAGCGTGCGCAACATCACGGCGCGCTACAAGGGCACGAATTTCGACGTGCTGCACAATGTGAACGTCGACCTCTACCCCGGCCAGACGCTGGCGGTGGTGGGCGAGTCCGGCTCCGGCAAATCCACCCTCGCCCGCGTCATCACCGGCCTGCTGCCGCCGCGCGAAGGTCAGATCGAGTTTGCCGGCCGCATCCTGTCACCGGACCTCAAGGGGCGCACCCGCGAGGACCTGCGCGAGCTGCAGATGATCTATCAGATGGCGGACGTGGCAATGAACCCGCGCCAGACTGTCGGCACTATCATCGGCCGCCCGCTGGAGTTCTACTTCGGTATGCGCGGCGCCGAGAAGAAGAAGCGGATCATCGAGCTGCTGGACGAGATCGAACTTGGCGAAAAGTTCATCGACCGCTACCCGGCGGAACTGTCCGGCGGCCAGAAGCAGCGTGTCTGCATCGCCCGCTCGCTTGCGGCAAAGCCCAAGATGATCATCTGCGACGAGGTCACCTCGGCACTGGATCCGCTCGTGGCGGACGGCATCCTGAAGCTTCTGCTGGACCTGCAGAAGATCGAGGATGTGGCCTATCTGTTCATCACCCACGATCTGGCGACGGTGCGCGCCATCTCCGACAACATCGCGGTGATGTACCAAGGCAAGGTGCAGCGCTACGGCGGCAAGTCCAAGGTGCTGAGCCCGCCGTTTGACGATTACACCGATCTGCTGCTCAGTTCCGTACCGGAAATGAAGCTCGGCTGGCTGGAAGAGGTGATAGCCCACCGCAAGATGGAAAGCGCCGGCAACTGATTCCACCAAAGGATGCAAAGCCCCCGCCAGATTGCTGACGGGGGCTTTTTCTTTTTAAGACCATCCTGTTTTGTGGTATTTTAATTCCACTGGGGAGAATGCGGCGGAACCAGCCGCAAGCAATAGCATCATCACCGAGCATGGCTGTTTTCATGCAGGCCAAACCCGAATGAGCCGGGCAGTTTTGCTTTTTCAGGCAGAACAGGAGGGACTGTCATGACGGATTGGGCCATTCACGGACTGGAAATCGCCAACTGCAACTGCCTGCCGGGCTGCCCCTGCCAGTTTTCGCAGCTGCCCAGAGACGGCACCTGCGAGGCGATGCTGACCTTCCGCATCGACTCGGGGCACTACGGGGACACCAAGCTGGATGGCCTGCTGGCCGCCGCGATCTACAAGTGGCCGGGCCCGATCCACGAGGGCAACGGCGAGATGCAGCTGATCATCGACGAGCGGGCCACTGCGGACCAGAAGACCGCGCTGGAAGCCATCATGACCGGGCAGGACACCGCCGAGTTTGCGACGATGTTCTTTGTGTTCAATGCCATGTGCACGACCAGGCACGAAACCCTCAGCGCGCCGGTCTCCCTGAACTATGACAAGGAAACCGGCAAGGGCCATGCCAAGGCCGGTGATATCGGCGAAACCTCGGTGGAGCCAATCCCGCATATCGTTTCAGGGGATCCGCATTCGGTGCAGATCAAACTGCCGAACGGGTTTGAGTACTCCGAGGCCTCGGTGGCACGGGGCAGCACCCGAACCCCCGGCTCTGCCATCAGCCTGCAAAAAAACAGCAACACCCACGCCCATATCGCTGAGCTGCACCTGACCGGTGCGGGCGTGCAGCGCGCGGCCTGATGCCCATGGACCGGAAGCCGCATATCCAGGGGCCAGTGGAAAGGCTGGCCCGTCACGACCAGGCTGTGGTGCTTGGCGCCGCGGGGTTTGTCGTGCTGCTGAGCGCGCTTTACACGGTGACGGGCACCGGCATGGAAATGAGCGCCATCGAAATGACGCGCATGGCCGGCCCGGTTGGTGAACCTATGCAGATGGGGCTGGAGACGGTTTGGACGCCTGCATATGCGGTGCTGATCTTCCTGATGTGGTGGATCATGATGATTGCCATGATGACCCCCAGCGCAGCCCCTGTCCTGCTGCTGTTCACCGCCATCAAGAAAGCCGGCTCCAATCCCGCCCAGGCGCCGCTGCTGAGCCTCTTGTTCCTCAGCGGATACCTGCTGGCCTGGGCTTTTTTTTCAATCGCAGCCACCATTTTGCAATGGGGGCTGGAAACAGTTGGCCTGTCAAACGGCCCAATGATGTCGCTCAGCAACCGTGCCTTTGCGGGTGCGTTGCTGTTAGCGGCGGGCGCCTATCAGTTTACCCCCTACAAGCACGCCTGCCTCTCCCACTGCCGTATGCCGGTTCATTTTCTGACCGCGCACTACCGCACAGGCTTGGCTGGTGCTGTGCTGGTAGGCGCCCATCACGGAATGTACTGCCTCGGCTGCTGCTGGGCACTGATGCTGCTTCTGTTCGCAGGCGGGATCATGAACCTCTACTGGATCGCCGGTATTGCCCTGTACGTGCTTGCCGAAAAACTCCTGGCGCGCGCCAGGCTGTTTGTTCCTGCAACCGGCGTCCTGCTGATGATTGCCGGCGTGTACCTGATTGCCACCGCTGTCTGAGCCGCAACTGACCCGCCAGATCTCCCGAAAATGCCGGATTCAGACCATCCATTCGCTTTTTGAATGGCGCTTCAAGAATCTGACATCAAAATGGGCCACCGAAGCCACCGCAAGGCAAAAGGATTCGGGCCATGGACAACAAACTTCTGCTCATCATTCTGGACGGCGTGCCCTGGCGAAATTTCCGCCGCCTGTTCGGCAACCTGGAAGGCTGGGTGGACAGCGGCGATGCCCGCGTCTGGAAGCTGCGCAGCGTGCTGCCGTCGATCTCGGCCAGCTGCTATGCCTCGATCCACACCGGCGTGGCACCGGCCATCCACGGCTGCACCGGCAATGCCAACGTGTTCCGGCTCAAGGAAAAGGACGTGTTCAGCCAGGTGCGCGAGGCAGGCGGCGTGACCGGTGCCGTGGCGCACAGCTACTGGTCCTCCTTCTTCAACCGCCACCCGTTCGACTACGTCCGCGACATCGAATACGACGAGCCCGAAAGCAAGAGTATCAACCACGGCCGGTTCCACACCATGACCGGCTACGGTAAGGACAACCAGATGACCCCGTCGGATGTCGATCTGTTCGGCACCCTGACCAACCTCTGCCTGCGCTTCGGCCTCGACTACGGCATGCTGCACACCTGCACCCTGGACAGCATGGGCCACCGCTATTTCCACGACTGCCAGGAGATGGACCACGCCTGCTTCGTGATGGACGAGATGCTGGCCCCTTTCATCACCCGCTGGCGCGATCTGGGCTATGAGGTGATCGTCACCGCCGACCACGGCCAGGACGAGCGCGGCCACCATGGCGGCCGCAGCCCGCTGCAGCAGGAAACCGCGCTCTATTACTTTGGCGAAGCCGACGGCCCCGACCACAGCGATATCATCGACCAGCGCCAGCTGGCCCCGGCCATTCTAAAGCGGCTAGGCGCGCCCATCGCCGAAACCATGAAGGCGGAACCGTTCCTGAAATAACCTGATTGCGGCGGCTGTATGCTAGGATGGCCCGCAGCCGCCGTTTTCAATTGTCAGGACCGATTGCCATGAAATCCCTTGTTGCCGCCTTTTGCCTGCTGGCCGCGCCAGCTCTGGCCAGCGATGCCTGCCACGACCTGTGGTTCACCAGAAACGCTGTCATCGACCGGGCCGGATACTGCTTCGGCTCGCCGCTGGGGCAGGCCGTCTTTGACAACCGGGGCTGTATTGGCAAATCCGTCTCCCTGCCGCCGCAGGACGAGCGGCTGGTGGCGCGGGTCAAGGAGATGGAAGCGCGCTTTGGCTGCCGGGTGAACAACAGGCAGCCCTCTCTGAACCTGGACGACCTGTTTCTGCGCTATCAGCTATGGGACCTGCCGGTGCGTGACGAGTTCGAAAGCGCCTGCCTGGGCTGGCTGGGCCCGGCGACGGGCCTGCGGGCCGGACACCGGCCGGACGCCCCGCTGGTCGGCCAGATCACCCCCGGTGATTACGTGAATTATTCCCATATTCCGGTTGGCAGCTGGAGCTATGTGACCACCTCGGGCCCGGACTGGCAGGTCACCAGCGGCGGCTGGCTGGATACTTCGCTGTTTGAGGAGAAATGCCGGGACTTTGCGGGCTAGGCGGGCCTAGTCGTCGTAAGGCCAGATCCCCTGCCCCAGCGACTCGATCGCGAGCGAGATGCGCTCGAAACTGTCACGGGCGCGGGCAACGCTGTGGCGCGCGCGCAGATAACCGTGGATCAGCCCAGGCTCGTTGATCCAATGCGCCTTGCCGCCCGCTTCGGCAATGCGATCCCGGTACTCGCGCGAGTCGTCCCGCACCGGATCGCAATCGGCTGTCACCAGAACTGTCGGCGGCAGACCGGAGAAATCGCTGTCCTGCAGGGACGCAAACAACGGGTCGTTCTTCGGCGCTTCTCCATCCGTCCGGATATCCATGTAATAAATCACGTCCTCGCGGGTCAGCATCGGCGCCTGCGCATGTTCGATATAGGAGCCCTGGTCCATATCACCGCCCAAGGCGCCATATATCAGCACCTGCCCCAGCAGGGCATCGGTCCGGCCGCGGGCATGATGCGCCACCGCGGCACATAAATTCGCCCCGGCGCTGTCGCCAGCCATCACAATCCCCTTGCCAAATGTCTTCTCCACCCAGTTCAGCGCGGTCCAGGCATCTTCGAACCCGGCGGGATGCTTGTGCTCCGGCGCCAGGCGGTAATCCACCGCCACCACCCTGTAGCCGGTCTGGGCACAGAATTCGGCGCAGATATCGTCGTGGCTGTCGAGCCCGCCGACCACAAATCCGCCGCCGTGGCAGTAGAGCACCGTACGGGTCGGGTGGCCCGCGGTGTAAACCCGCACCGGCACGCCGCCGGCCTTAGTGTCCAGCGGAGACACAACATCCGGCCGCGGCGCCCGGAATTCCCGCGCCATGGAGTCATAAATGCGGCGCTGCTCGTCTATGGTCATTTCCACGGCATCGTCGGGATAGAGCTCCCCGGTCTTCTGGATGAAATCCCAGGTCTCCTCGTCGATCAGCCGTTCGTAATCCATCTGCGAGCCTCCCTGCACGCCGCGTTTTCCCGAGCCTAGGCAGAGATTCCCGCAAATGGAATGCCTGAATGAAAAAGCGCCCCGCAGGGCGCCTTTGCTGTTGCATCTGCCGGCAGCTTCAGGCCGCCGCGGCAGGTTCCCAGGGGCGGGTGAAACTGTTCAGAACGCCGGAAATCTCAGCCTCCGTGCTGCCATTGGCCGCCACCTGAGCCACCAGCCCGCGCTTCTTGTCGTCGATTACGCTAACCACGCGCGCGGCCACCCCGGCCTGCTCCAGCGCGCCATTGTAGACGCGGGTTATGGCGTGTTTGCGAAGGTCCGGCTTGAACACCTTGCCAACGGCGGTTTTCGGCAGTGCGTCCAGCACGGTCAGGTGCTTGGGAATCGCCGCGCGCTCATGCACGTGGATCTTGCAGTACTCCAGCAGCTCCTGCTCACTGGCCGAGGCGCCCTCAACCAGCTCGACAAAGGCACAGGGAAGCTCCCCGGAATGGGCGTCCGGCTGGCCGATGGCGCCTGCAAAAGCCACCGCTGCATGCCCCAGGAGCGCTTCTTCGATCTCCGCCGGGTCGATATTGTGGCCGCCGCGGATGATCAGATCCTTGGCGCGGCCGGTGATCCACAGGTAGCCATCTTCGTCGATGCGGCCCAGATCGCCGGTGCGCAGGAACCTGTCCTGATAGTAGAGGTCCACGTTCTTTTCGGCCTCGGTGTAGGTATTGCCGGCAAAGACCCCGGGGTTGGAAACGCAAATCTCGCCAACCTCATCTACCCCGCATTCCATCGGGCCGCTGTTGGTCTGCTTGACGATCCGCACATCCGTGTAGGGGAACGGAATGCCCACAGAACCAACCTTCTTCTCACCACCGGGCGGGTTGCAGGACACCAGGCAGGTGGCCTCGGTCAGCCCGTAGCCCTCGACGATGGTGACGCCCGAGGCGCTCTCGAACCGCTTGAACAGCTCCATCGGCATCGGGGCCGAGCCGGAAAAGGCCGTCTTCACGGTAGAAATATCGGCATCCACCGGCCGCTGCATCAGCGCCGACACCGCCGTGGGCACGGTGATGATAAAGGTGATCTTCCAGCGCTCGATCAGCTTCCAGAAATTGTCGAACACCCCCTCGCCGCGGTAGCCCTGCGGCGTCGGGAAGACCACATGCGCGCCGGACGCGATGGCTGCCATCATGATCACATGCACCGCAAAGACGTGGAACAGCGGCAGCGGGCAGATGATGTTGTCTTCTTCGGTGAACAGCAGGGTGCTGCCCAGCCAGCCGTTGTAGACCAGCCCTGAATACTTGTGCTGCGCCACCTTGGGCATGCCCGTGGTGCCGCCGGTGTGGAAATAGCAGGCCACCCGGTCGCCGTCGCTGTCGGCGAAGTTCAGCGTCTTGGGCTGTTTCGCCATCTCCTTGGAGAAGTCAAGGTAATCGGCGTGGGCCGCCTTGGCCTGGTTGTCCAGCTTGGGCCGGATCAGCGGCACGATCCAGGATTTCGGCGGCGTCAGGTAGCGGTTCAGATCCACCTCCAGAACCGTGTTCACCCCCGGCGCATGGCGCACTGCCTCGGCCACTTTCTGCGCCACATCGGTCTTGGGGAAGGGCCGCAGGGTCACCACCACCTTGGCCTTGGTTTCCCGCAGGATCGAGGCGATCTGCTCCGGCTCCAAAAGCGGGTTGATCGGGTTCACGATCCCTGCCACCGCACCGCCCAGCATGGTCACCAGCGTCTCATTGCAATTGGGCAGCACATAGGCGACCACATCCTTCTCGCCAATGCCCAGCGCGCGGAACATGTTGGCAGCCTGGCTCACCTGCTCCTTCAGGATGCGCCAGGTCAGGGTTTCTGCCTTGTCCGTGGGGCCGGAGAGGATCTGATAGCTGACCGCGTTGCTGTCCGGATATTTGTCCGCCGTGCGCGACAGCAGCCCATACAGCGTGGCTGGCAGATCCCGCGCCTCATACGGCATTTCATTCTGCAGCGCGTCGCGGTCCGCAATTCCGGAAAAACCCATAAATCTCCTCCCCGTTCCCCCGGTGTTTCGGGGTGTGTTCTCGTTCGCCACAGACTATTGCAATCGCGCATTTGCGCAAGCGCCGGCAGGGGGTCACGTCAAGGCAGGTTGCGGCATGACGTGACGCCAAGCACATCCGAAATTGACCATTTGCAATAATAAACGCCCCGAACGATGTCCGGGGCGCCTGACGTTCTGCAGTTTTCTGCGGTTACTCCGCCGCCAGTCCCTCGGTGAACTGCAGCTTGGCCAGCCGCGCGTACAGCCCGCCCTGCGCCACCAGCTCATCGTGGCTGCCCATGGCCACAATCCGCCCCTGGTCCATCACCACGATCCGGTCTGCCTTTTTCACGGTGGCCAAACGATGCGCCACGATCAGCGTGGTACGGCCCTGGCTCAGCTCATCCACCGCAGCCTGCACCAGCCGTTCGCTCTCTGCATCCAGCGCCGAGGTCGCCTCATCCAGCAGCAGCACCGGCGCGTCGCGCAGGATCGCGCGGGCAATGGCAATCCGCTGCTTCTGCCCGCCCGACAGCATAACCCCGCGCTCGCCGACAAAGCTGTCATAGCCGTCCGGCAGTTTCGAGATGAACTCATGCGCCGCGGCAGCCTTGGCGGCAGCTTCAACCTCAGCGTCGGAGGCGTCCGGGCGGCCAAAGCGGATGTTCTCGCGGGCCGACGCAGCAAAGATCACCGGATCCTGCGGCACCAATGCGATATGGCGGCGGAACTCATCCCGCTGCAGATGCTTCAGCGCCACGCCGTCCAGCTTCACGGCGCCCTGGTTCGGATCATAGAACCGCTGCAGCAGCTGAATGATGGTGGTCTTGCCAGCGCCGGACGGGCCGACAAAAGCCACTGTCTCACCCGGCTTCACGGCCAGCGAAACCTCCTCCAGCGCCGAGACGTCCGGGCGCGACGGATAGCGGAAGGAGACATTCTCAAATTCGATCTCACCCTTGACCGGCGCGGGCAGCACCTGCGCCGCTGCCGGGTCCAGCACGGTATCCTCGGCATTCAGCAATTCGACCAGCCGCTCAGTGGCGCCGGCAGCGCGCTGCAGTTCGCTCCAGATCTCGGACAGCGCAGCGACGGAGCCCGCCACCAGCACCGCATAGATCACGAACTGGATCAGCGTGCCCTCTGTCATCACACCGGCGCGAACATCATTCGCGCCCATCCACAGGACCCCGACAATGCCGGAGAACACCAGGAAGATCACGATAACGGTCAGCAAGGCCCGGGTCCGGATCCGGCGGCGCGAGACGTCATAGGCGGTCTCGGTCATCTCGCCGAACTTCAGGCGGCTGGCGCTTTCATGGGTGAAGGCCTGCACCGTCTGCACCGCGCCCAGCGCCTCTCCCGCATTGCCGGAGGACGCGGCGATCCAGTCCTGGTTTTCCTTGCTGATGGCGCGCAGGCGGCGGCCCAGGAACAGGATCGGCACGATCACCGCGGGCACGATCAGCAGCACCATCGCGGTCAGCTTGGCCGAGGTCAGCAGCATCAGCACCATGCCGCCCAGGAAAATCAGCAGGTTGCGCAGCGCAATCGACACTGACGAGCCCAGAACTGACTGGATCAGCGTAGTGTCGGTGGTGATCCGGCTCAGCACCTCACCGGTCATGATGCGTTCATAAAACTCCGGGCTCATACCGATCACCCGGTCGAACACCGCCTTGCGGATGTCGGCCACAACGCGTTCGCCCAAACGGGTCACCAGCGCGTAACGCACGCCGGTCCCCACCGCCAGCAGCGCTGCAATGACAAGGGCTGCACTGAAATAGAGGTTCAGAAGCTCGGAATCGGAAACCCGGAAGTTGTCCACCACCCGGCGCACCGCCAAGGGCAGCGTCAGCGACAGTGCCGCCGTCAGCACCAGCGCGCAGGTGGCCGCAAACATCAGCCCCCGGTAGGGCCGCATGAACGGCCACAGTGCCGAGAGCACGCCAATCTTCCGGGAGCTCTCCCGCTCCTGTTCCGCGTTCGGGGCCGCTTGTCTCCGCGCCATTCCGGATCCTTCTGCACTTTTGGTCTTGCGGGGAGTTTCCCGCGCATTTGCCAATGGTTCATGGCCCCGCAGCCCCCGCGCGTCAAGCGCAGAGCAGTTTCAAACAGCGCATGAAAACAACTGCAGCCCGCGTCACACTGTATCAGTGCGGCACTCAGGCAGGCGGCATAAGGGTGGCAGCGGGGGAAGGTCTGGAGCGGGTAGCGGGAATCGAACCCGCACCTTAAGCTTGGAAGGCTCTTATGATACCATTTCACCATACCCGCTCAGGACATTCGCTGATTTAGGTGAAGCACCGGGGAAGGTCAACCATCTTGATCCGGTTTCTCCGGGGGCGGCCGGAAAATTCTGTGCAGCCCTTGCGGAACGCCCCCCAAGCCCCCCAAATGATGGGATAATCCAGCTGCCAGGCAGCTCCCTGAACAATCCGGACGCACGCTGTGACCCGAAGCCCGCAAACCGCCGTCATCACCTCCCACGGCCAGCCCTCCGCCCCTGCCCCGGCCGAAGCGGAGCTGGCAAAACTCGCCGCGGAAGTTGCCGCGCATCTGCCGGGGTGGGATGTGCGCTCCGCCACTCTCGCAACACAAGGACGGCTGGAGAAAATGACGGAGGACGGCGCCGTGGTCTACCCGTTCTTCATGTCCCAGGGGTATTTCACCGCCAAGGTCGTGCCAGACCGGCTGCAGGGCCGCAGCTGCCGCATTACGGCGCCTTTCGGCCTTGATTCCGCGCTGCCGCCGCTGGCGGCCCAAGCGGCCCGGCAGGCAGCAGAGGTGCAAGGATGGGATCTCACCGGGCTCCATCTGCTGCTGGCCGCCCACGGCTCCGCCCGCGGCCCCAAGGCGGCCGAAGCCGCCGAGGCCTTCGCCGCCAAGCTGCGCCTGCTTCTCCCCGGCTGCACGGTTACACCCGGTTACGTCGAACAGAACCCGCAGGTTGAAACGTCTGCGGCGCCCCTGCCCGCCCGCTCCCTCTGCCTGCCCTTCTTTGCCCAGGCTGGCGATCACGTGAAAGAGGACATCCCCGAAGCGCTGGAAGCCGCCCGGTTCAGAGGCCTCGTGCTGCCGGTCACAGGCGCGCTGCCTGGCGTTCCCAGACTGATCGCCGAGGCCATCCGCACGGCGGCCTGAGACTGCCGGCCTTGACCAAAGCCCGGCCAGGCGGGAAACTAGCCATCCGGAAAGAAAAACATTTTAAGCCCAGGCAAAGGCAAAACGCCTCTTGCACCGGCGCCGGGCATGTGATTAATCACGGCTTACACCACGGATGGCGAGTTGGCGGAGTGGTGACGCAGCGGATTGCAAATCCATCGCGACACGCTGAAATTATTACATTTTTCGACTAGACAAGTGCCAGACATACGGTGAACGAACCGTGAATGTTTAGACGCAAATAATCGCTTTCAAGTTTCTCGTTCGGCCCGCTCACCCGTGTTCGCATACGCCCCAAAAGCGGCAAAAATACTCTGGCGCGCGGCTGATTTGGCCTTTGGGAAATACTTCCGCAAAATCTGATATTGGGGGCTACAGCGCCTCGACTTTCCCTACTTTAACGGCTCCGCCTCGATACCAGTGCGATACCCGCCTCTGTCGAGGCTATGCGTAGCCCTCGTGATCAGCCATTCGCCGTCGACAAATGGCCGAAACCCGGTCGTCTGCAGCTTGGCCTCGGCCATGGCATCCGGATCACCCGGCATGGCGATCGATAGGGACTGCCCAGCGCGCTGCAGGCGCTGCAGCTCGGCCTCGGCCGACTTCTGTGCAGCAGCTTGGTTTGGAAACCGGCGTTTGATCCTCTGGGCAGGCTCGCCCTTGCCCGCGGTGCATTCCACCGGTTTGCCCTGACAGAGATCCTGATAGACTGCGACCACCGACCCGGCCTTCTCCCGGGTGCTGTTGCGGTAGCGCCAGCGGCTCACCTTCTTCGGCGTCAGGGCCAGCACCGGCATCGGCTTGCCAGAGGCGGTCAGGCTTTCGCCCCGCTTTGCCATGACCAGCCGACCGTTTCCCGGCTTGGCAATGGCGTCGTGATCCCGCGCCACACGGGACAGCAGGTTGATGTCGCTTTCGTCGATCTGGTCAATGTGCGGCAGTTCCACCCCGGTCAGACTTTCGGAGACCGCTTGCTCGAGGCTGTGCTCTCCGGCGATCTTGGCGACCATGGCGCCGATGGTGGTGCCGAGCGGCCAGCTGCGCTTTTTCTGATCGGTGAGCGCTGTCTTGCCGCCCGAGGTCTCGCCGTTCACCGAGGCCACGCCGGTGATCGTCATCTGGTCAGGCGGGCCTTCCACCTCGACACTGTCGGCTGTGAACAGCCCCATGTATTTCAGCTGCAGAGGATAGCCGAGCCACACGCGGATCTCGGCCCCGGCCCGTGGTTCAGCCAGTTTGCCGAACAGCGTGGTGTCGCTCAGCGTGATCTGCACCTGGTCGGACTGAACCCCAGCGGCATCTGTCAGCGTCAAGCTGACCAGCCGCGGCGCGAGCGTGCTGCTGATGTCCTTCCCGTCGACCACCACGCGGAAGAACGGCCGGAAATCCATCAATCCCATAGCCGCACCGCCTCCGCCTTCTTCGGCGCTTCGATCTCCGGCAGCTCGATCCGGGTGCCAATCGGCAGAACCGGCCCAAAGGCGGCAAGCCCCGGATTCGCCTGCAGCACAATCTCGAGCGCACCCGCGACCTGGTTGCCATAGTGGCGCCAGACGATTTCGTCGGCTGTCTCGCCCTCTTTAGAACGGTAGAAGACTGCGGAGCCCGCCATCATATCTCCTGATGCTGATTGTGAAGTCCTGGCGCAACGGCGCGCCCTGAGCGGCAAAGGTGCGCTGGCCCTCGCTGACGCCCTCGACCACCCACACGCCGAGCACCTGGCCCGTGCCCGCCACCAGCGGCAACGGAAATCCCAGCGATGCCGTCCGACGCATCTTGTCGACCTGGCCGAGGCCGCCGCGGAAATGCGGATAGATCACCCCTTGCAGAGTGATGGAGTCGGAGCCGAAGCCGGTAAATTGAAGGCAGTCCGCCGCGCCAATCCGCTCTTGCGCGGCCCAGCGGTATTCTGTCGATCGCTGCAGGTTCTGATACGCCGCATTGTCTATGCTGAACTGATAGCTGCCGAGCTGCAGCATTGTGCCTGCCATCATCCGCCCCCGTACTGGCCATAATCATGAGCCTGGTCATAGAGCGCGCCTGCCTGCGCTGCGCGGCCGCGGCGTTCCAGTTCCTCGGCAATCTGCGCGGCGCTCAGATGCTGCGCGTTGATCTGGGCATGGATAACCACCGGGGCAGGTTGCGGCCCCGGTGCCTGGGCTGGCATCGCGGCCGGTGCCATGCGTTCGGCGGCCAGCTGTACTTGCTGCACCACAGGCACCGCCGCAGTTTCGGCCTTGGCCATAGCACCGCGCAGGCCAACACCCAGCGCATCAAGCAGCGGAGCGGCGCGGTCGGACAGCCTCGCCAGCCGCTCGGTCGCATTGGCATGCGCTACATAGCCACCTTTCGAGGTCCAAATCGTTTCTGGCCCCTGCTCGCCCACTTCGCGGAAGCCGCGCCCGATCGTGCCGCCCAGATAGGAGCCAGAAATCCTTTTCGGTATAGCTCGTCCGCTGCGCGGATTGCTTGGGGGCGCGGATTGCTTCGCTGAAGCCACAGGTTGACCACTGGGCTGCCCCTGCTCTTCCCCATTCCACCAGCTGCGAAGGCCCGATCCGATACCCTGAATGCCGTCAACGGCCCCGGCGCCCTTGTCGCGCAACCAGGACAGCCCGTTTAGAACGGGCTCCAGCTTGGCCATCAACCAATCAAACTTCTCGCCGAGCCAGTCGACAACAGCACCCACTGCCTTCTCGACTTCATCCCACGCGGCCGAGATCCCGCCGGTCGAGCCAAGCGCCTCGATCACCGGGCCGATGGTGCCGTCATACGCGCTGCGTAGCGCTGTGCCGATCCCGGTCACCACGGTGTCGATTCCCGCCCGGGTCTGCTCCCACGCCGAGGTGATCATTTCGGTCACGCCCAGCTTGTCGGTGACAGGCTTGATGGCATTGGACCACACCGTCTGAAACACCCCGCCCAGCGCGTCCAGAGAATTCGACAGCACCGACTTTGCGCCATCCCAAGCGGTGCCAAGCCCCGCCGCGGCCCCGTCTAGATCGCCCCGCCACACACCACGGACAAAGTCGCCAAACCCGCCGAATGTCGCCTTGACGCCGTCCCAATGGCGTTCGAACCACGGGCTGACCTTTGCCCAAGCGCCGGTGATGTGGTCGGTGATCCCCAGCTTGTCGGTGATCGGCTTGATGCCTTTGTCCCACGCGAACCGGAACACGCCGCCTATGCCGTCGAGAATGGTGGAGAGAGAACCCTTGGCGCCCTGCCACGCGGACGACAGCCCGTCAGCCGCGGCATCCCAATCACCACGCCAAACGCCGCTGATAAAGCCGCCGATGCCCTTGAACGTCTGTTTGACATTCCCCCAGAGCTTGCCAAACCAAGGCCCGACCTTGTCCCAGTGCTTGTAGATCAAATATGCTGATCCCGCGATGGCCGCTACGGCAAGGCCGATAGGGTTCATCAGCAACGCGCGGCCGACTGCCAAAACGCCAATTTTCACCAAGGCAAGGCCGCCGGACAGGGTTCCCATGGCCCCGCCTGCTGCCGATGCCCATGGCACCAGTGCGGCCAAGGACACTCCCAGGCGCCCGACAGCGAAGCCAAAGCTCAGCACACTGCCGATAGTGCGCGCGGCAAACAGACCGCCGACCACCATGCCGAAGTTTTCCCACCCGCCAACCATGGCGGCGACCTTGGAAATCACCCCGCCAATCGCCGACGAAACCTTGCCCATGCCCTCGACCACCTGCCCGATCACCGGCACGGCGGCCTCGAGCTTGCGCGCAGCGGTGTCGGCAAACTTGGCCACGCCCTCGCGGTTCGACACCGCCCAGGCGCTGAAACTCTTCATCGATCGGGTGACCACCGGCATTAGCTCGGCGCCGATGGTGTTCTTCAACCCCTTGACGGTCAGCTGCGCGTCAAGCTGCGCATCGGCGAAGGCTTCGGCGTCCCGCGCCGCCTGTTCGCTCAGCACATAGCCGGTTTTTCGGGCATCCTCGCGCAGCTGCTGCAGCGCCTCGGACCCGCTACCCAGCATGTTGACCATGCCGATACCCGACCGGCTGAACAGCGCCGCCGCGATGGCCGCGCGCTCGGCCGGGCTTTCGATGCTTTTCAGCTTGTCGGCGATCTCGCCCATCGCCCGTTCCGGCCCCACCGCCATCAGGTCTTTTGCCGACAGGCCGATCTGGTCGAGCGCCTTCTTTGCGGCGCCCGTACCCTGGGCTGCCTCGCCCAGGCGCTTCTGCATCGCGGTCAGTGAGCTGTCGAATGTTTCGGTGGATACGCCGGATCGCTCGGCCGCATAGCGGAATTCCTGAAGCGCCTCGATGCCGATGCCGAGCTTGCCCGCGGTCTTTGCGACCTGGTCGCCATAAGAGGCGGTCGAGCTGGCCAGCGCGAAGACCCCCGCGCCTGCCGCCGCAAGCCCAGCCCCCACCTGGCGGCCGAGGCGTCCAATGTTGCTGGCCATCCGGCCGAAGGTTTCGCCGACACGGTTGCTGTCGCGCAGGGCGCGTTCCCAGCGCCGCTGCTTGCGCACCAGATCCTCGAGCGTGCGCTCGAGGTCTTCATATTCCCGGTCCAGCGCTTCGACAGACCGGCCCTGTTTAATCAAGTCAGCACGCTGGCGCGACAGCTCTTTCTGCCGCTTCTTCACATCCTTGATGCTGTCGCCAACGCTCTCGAATCCGGAACGGATCAGGCCGATGTTTTTCTTGAACGATTTTCCGAGAACGCCGCCAATCGTGATGGTGGCGTTAAGGCGTTGATTTGCCATCCAGTCCCCCAAGCCACCAGCGGAAGCGGCTGCCGCTCATTCCGGTGATTTCAGCACATGACCAGCCGGTGACGTGCGCCAGGGCGAGAACCCCGGCGCGCGCCGCTTCCGGCGTCAGCCATTCATAAAACCCAGCGCCTCCTGCAGGCGGGAATAGTCCTTCATCTTGGCCGACCGGATCGCCGCGGGATCCACACCGGCAAGGTTGGCGATCAGGATTACCTCGGACATTGCGGTATCGCTCTTGGCGGTCTTATCTGCAGCGAGCATGTCATCGACGCAGGGCTCGCGCAGGGTCAGCGATTTCTGCGGCATGCCATCCACAGTGATGCCTCGCAGCAGATCGACGGTCAGCTCGCCGTCAGCGCCTTCGGTGATGTAGTCCGGCAGTTTGTTGTCTTGGGTCATGAGGACTCCTTAGATGCCCAGGGCTGCGCGCTGCTCGGCCAGGCGGTCCACCCCGCCGACCATGCGCACCATATTGATGATGTCGATCTCGGTGATCACCTGCCCGCCGATGGTTTCCTTGAACGCCTCGAGCGTCATGTTCACGGTGAGCGTGGCAGACTGGCCCGGCGACCAGGTGCCCCGGTCGGGCTGGATGATCTTGCCGCGCATATTGTGGATCACCGGCGTCACGGTGCCGTCCTCGCTTTCCAGCGCGCCGCGGGCGGCAACCGGGATCAGCACGCCGGGGGCGATGCCCCAGAGCGCCAGCACGTCTGCGCTGTAGTTGCGCAGCACAAAGCTGGTTGTCATCTTCTCCATGCCCATATCGATGTCGGTCGGGCCGTCCATCCCGCCAGCGCGGTATTCCTCGGCCGCCACCGAGGGGCTGGCCGGGGTGTAGTCGCCCAGCTCGCCCGCGAAACCGCGGCCATCAACGAACAGATTGAAGTTCTTCAGGATGTTGCGAATAGCCATCAGCCCAACGCCTCCGAGATATATTCATTGGTAAGATGCGAGCGGAAGGTCACCCGCTCCGCCGGATAGGGCGGCGTGAAATCGAAGTTGAACCACACCTGCCCGTTCTGGATGCTGGCCGGGGTGTTCAGATCCGGATCGGCCCAGCACTCGCCGCCCAGCAGCGCCCCCTGGGCAATCAGCGTGGCGATGAAACCGTTAACGCCCTCGACCACATCGTCCATGTAGGTCTTGGTGATCGCCCGGTCTACGGCCCACATATGGGCGCGCTGGATGCTTTCGTTCAGCACATCCGCAGTACGGCGCACGCACAGGAACTGCCATTTCGGATCCGCAGTCGGTACCCGGTTGCCCCAGAGGCGGTAGCCGTCCTGGCGGATGATGGTGGCGACATCGTTTTCATTCAGCAGGTTAGCGCGGCTCGACGGATCGCCGAGCTTGAAATCAACCGGCCGGGACGTGCCGATGATGCCGAAAATCCCCTGGTTGGAAGGAGAAACCCAGAACCCGCGGTCATTGTCGGTGCGCGCGATCACACCCGCCACGCGGGCCGATGCCGGTTCGTCAACGACATCACCGGCGCTGTCGAGCACCTTGACCCAAGGGTCGACCACATAGATGCGGCCCGAGGTGCCCCAGTCGCCTGCATAGGTCTGCGCCGCGGCGTCGGTGGTGTTCGGCCCGTCCGCGATGATCACGGCGCCGATGCGGTCGGCGATGCCTTCCAGCTCGGCCACAACCGGGTTGGCCAGATAGGTGCCAGGGTTGCCGTCATCCTCCGGACGCTGATGGGTCCAGCCCGGCGCGCAGAGGATGCGCGGGGCATGACCGGCAACGCTCTCGGCGCCCAGCAGCGCATGCACGCCCTCAAACTGGCCGGTGCCGGAGTTCACACCGCCGATCACGTTGGCCAGCGTCGCGGCATCGTCGACGCCCTCATCAACGCGCACCACGATTACAACGGCCCCGATCTGGTCGAAGATTCCATCGAGCGCACCCGGCAGCGTGCCGCCACCGGTGCCATCTTCCGTGGTGTCCAGTTTCGACGCCTCGACGCGGCTGCCCGCCACCAGAACCGGAGTGTTCAAGGGGAAGGCGTCTGCATCTGCCTGCGGCGCCGTGCCGACAATGCCAATGACGCCAGTGGAAATGGTGCGGATCGGGCGCGGACCCGTGTCGATCTCGAGCACCTCGACCCCATGGAGAAAACCAGCCATTTCTTCCTCGCGTTTGCTGCATTCCCCGACACAATAAAACCGCCAGCGGCAGTGAGCCTCTGGCGGTTTTCCACCCGACAAAAAAGACGGCGGCTTATTTGGTCAGCGCTTCGGATACAGCAGTCGCGCGGTTCTCGATCTCGGCCATAACCTCGGCCTCCCCTTTGACCAGGAAGGGCAGTTTCACATCTCCGGCTTCCACCTTGGCCAAAAAGCTGCTGGCAACCGGCTCGAAAGCCGCCGCCGCCGCGCGCACCTCTTCCAGGGACTGGGCGCTGTGCAGGCCTTTGATCAGGGCTGCCAGGTGGTACAAGGCCAGCGCACTGCCATCGCTGGCGGTGCCCAAGAGGGACAAGGTGTCGCCCGCGCTGGCCGCGATCCCCTCGCGGATCAGCGCGCGGGTCTCTTCAGCAGAAACCGGGATGCGCTCCACTTTCCCTGCGTCGTACCCTTCACTGATGACCCCCTGCGCTTGGGAGCAAGCTTCAGCCAACGGCACGAAACCACTGACATCAAAAAGGTGGATGCCGTCATGCAAGATTTTCACGGTTTTGCCTCCCAAGCGTTTGTCACGAAATTGAGTTTGTGGTGGTAGTCGCCATTGTCGTTTAATCGAACCAAGCCGGGGAAGAACCCCCAGCCGATGACATCTGCTGGATACTTGGTTGTAAGAGCCTGCGGGCCGCAGACCAGAAGCGAACCGACATCGGGAATGTCAGCAGTACGGAAGTTCATCCGCGGATGGATATAGTGACCCGGTGAGTTAAGATGCCCATAGACACTCAACGGCGAATGCCAGACAGCCCAGTTATTCGAACCCCGTGTGAAGAGGGCGTGCTCGGTCAGGTGATCAAGGATCCCAGGCACTTCCTCTTTGACCCAGCACCCGAACATGCCAGTAAAGGGCACATTGGACTGGCTGAAAACCTGAATGTCCTCGGGCTCACCTCCGGCGGAAAAATCCCAGGAGAACCGCCAGAAGTTGAACGTGAAATTCCGAAAATTCGCCCCTCCGTGATAAGAGGTAGGGACCGATTGATAAAACTCTTCTTCCAGAGACCCCGGAACGATGGCAGTCGACTCTCCGTAGGTGCTGGAGCCTGCCAATGACCACGAGGTGAAGCCGTTATTTGCGGGGAGGAACCACCCGTCAGGGAGGCCATCTCCTGTGCTGTCGATACCCGCCTGGTTGGGCAGAAGACCCAACAGAGTTTGAAGGCCGGGTGCCGTTTGGCCCATATAGTCGTCGTGCCGAGCTTCCGCTGCGTCAGCTTTGTCCGAAAGGCTATCCTGCCGCTCGATCATTTCAGAAATGCTGTTTTCAAGCCCCATTGTTGCCTCCATAGCGAGCCGTGTGCTTCATTTCGTGGATTTCGTTTGCCAGCGCGGCCAACGCACGCTGGGTTTCTTTGCGCACCGCCTCCATGTGGCCGAACTCAAAGCTGCCCTCATGGTGGACCGGTGCGATGGGATAGCGGATCCGGGCGGTCTGCACGCCTTGGATTTCAGGCATGTGGACGTACACACCGGACCCGCGCATCAGCCGGGCTTGGCCGTCGCCGCACATCATCCAGGCCGCGGCATCGGTGTCCGCCGGGTCCAGCGGCGCTCCTGCGCCATCGAACAGGACTGACGGCGTCATGTACCAGCGTCCATTGCGGTGCGCGTTGGAAAAGGCCGTTGCCTGGGAATTGCCGTTCCCTGTCGGCCATCCGCCCTCGGCAATGCTGTAGGGGTTCCAGGAGGCCAGCGGGCTGGCCACGATCAGCTCCATCGGGATCGCCCAGGAAATGCGGTGTCCGCCCCCCATGCCGGGTATAGACGTCACCTCCTGGCGGGTGGTTGCGGCCCGGAACAGGAAGGGGTCATTGTAGCCGAAACGATAGTTCCGGCGCCCGGCCGCTCCGGCATGCTCATAGCTGTAGAACCGGGCGTAGCAGGCCGAGTTCATCAGGTCGGATGTCTTGAAGTTCATCAGACGCTGGACGAACTCTGCTCCGCTGTCACTGGTGTCGGTGTAGTCTTCATTGATCACTGCACCCAGCCCGTCCAGGCCCGGCACCTTGCTCATGATTTCATCCAGCAGGCCGGGATTTGAGCGGCGGGCGATGCTGTCATCGCCGATCGCGTAATTGACCCGGTAGCGCCCCAGGCGGTTGGCATCCATTTGCGCATCGGAGTTTCCGGTCGCCTGGCGTGTCACCGGATCATCAACCTGGCTGGTCATCAAATGCGCAGGATATTCGCCGTAGTTGCCCAGGCGAACAGCGCTGACACGGTAGCGCAGCACCGCGAACTGGGGAGCGCCGTCCGGCCGCATGACCCGCACAACTGTCGGCTTGAAGTCGTCGTTTTCAAAACGGGGCTTCAACCCCGAAGCCATCAGCGCGATGTAGTCATCGTTCATGTGCTTGTGGCCGAGGTTCGAAAGCTGGTGGCGGAAGCTCGGGAAGGTATCGACCAGCTGGTCGCCGTCCAGGTTCTCCAGCCAGACTTCCAGCACCGACAGATAAGTGTCGAAATACGGGCGGTAATCGCGTATGCCAGTATCCTTGGCGCCGAAAGCCCGAAGGTATTCGCGCATTTCCGTGATCTGGTCCTCGGGCGCCGCCTGCGCCGCAACAGACGGCGGCACAGGCGGCGGCACTGCATCTTCCACCGCCAGATAGGCATCCCCGATGCTGTGTATGATCTTGTAGTCGATGTGGCGCGTATTGACCTCGTGCCCGTTCACGATGGCCGTGATTTCGGGCATGCCGCACATCAGCGGATAGTTCGGATGGTTGTGGACGCCGAAAGAGGCGAAGGCCGCAACGCTGGGCCGATGATAAGCAGCATCGCCGCCATAGGCATAGTGCCGTCCCATGCGGATGCCGGATTGCCCGTAGCCGCGGCGGATCTGCGCCAGCAGCTCGAACTGCTCCATGGAGCTGTACATGTGCTCCTTCAGATTGCGGGTTAGCGCAAAATTGAAGTTGTTACCGGGCAGATGCTGGCCTGACATGTCGTCCAGAACATCATAGGTCACCGGGTCGGCATCCAGCACCTGGATTTCAACCGCCCCTTCCGGCAGGACGCCCAGAGCCACATGCAGCTCGATAGTGGTCTTGGCTCCTTCTGACACCGCGGTGAAGGACCGCTCTGTGCTGGACAGGATGAACAATGGGACATCCTGCCCGTTCACCTCGATAAAGAACGCCGCTTCCCAGGCGATATAATTGGAGGTGCCTTCCACTGTTGCGGCCACGCGCCAGACGCCGCCGCCTTCATAGTCGCTGCGATGGATATTCGCGCGGTCCTGTTCAGCCGCCAGAGCGGTTTCGTCGCCGGTCGGCACGTAGGAACCGGTGCCGATGGCGATCTTGGTGACGGGCAGGGTTTGCCCGTTCGCATGTGCTTCGGCCACTGCGTCGCGGCCGACAGTCGTCAAGACCGGGTGAAACTCAGGTACGGTCATTGGACCTCCAAACGTGCATAGGTGAAATGGCGCGCACGGGGTGCCGCACTGTCAACGGTTGCCAGGCGGCTGATACGATCAATGCGGCCGATACTCAGCCGGGCGCTGGAATAGGAGCGGCTGCGGGCGGACGAACCCGATTTGAGCTGAGCCGGGAAATCCAGCAGAAAGGCCAGATCGACATGGGCCCGGGCCGGTTTGACACTCTCCAGGACCCGGCGCACCTGGGCGCGCAGTTCCAGGCTGAGCCAGGGTCGGCTGGGATCGCCGATCAGATCCACGGTGGGCTGGACTGTCGCCCGGAAGGTATAGGGCCTGCCCGCATACTCGAACCATTCTTCGAGGCCGACTTCCACGCCCAAGGCCGCCAGTGCTCGCACCAAACCCGCCTTGGTGCCTTTCTCCCGGTGCAAGGCAAAGGCCTCACGCACAGCGGCCCGGCGGTTTTCTTCCGGCCAGTTCGGATCCCAGACATCGACCGAAAAAGCGTAGGCGAGCCACGGCAGCAACTCGGCCGGGCATCTATGCGGATCCCAGAGCGCGCGAAACTGCTCCTGCGGCAACATGGCCGGGCCAGTGACAGCTTCAATTGAACGTTCCTGCGGTGTTGCATTGTGAGGCAGCAGACTCTCAGACACCGGTGCCTCCCACAGACAGAGAAATTCCGGTGCAGAAGGCCGCCTGCCCGTAATTGGTCACGATGTCGGCGGTTGGACTGGCCAATACCACATTCTGAACGCCCGGCTGGTGCAGGGCAGCATAGAGCCCGGAAAGCGTCACATCTCTGCCAAGCCGGTGCTGTTCAGCTGCATAGGCCGTGGCGGCATTTTCTGCGGCCCGCCGCACGACCGCACTGTCGGGCCCTGGCAGCACGGTCAGGGCCGCCTCGATCGCATAAGTCAGGATCGCCGCGCCTTGCACGGTCACCCGGTCTGTCAGCGGCCGCACATCGTCGGCATTCAGCACATCGTCGACTGCCGCCAGCAGAGCAGCGCTGGCAGAGCCATCCCCGGTGCGGGACAGGACAGTCACCAGCACCTCGCCAGGAGCCGGGCTTCGAACACTGGCATCCGCGACATCCGCATCTGCGCCGAGCGCATGGAAGATATAGGCACCCACCGGTCCCGCTGTGCTCAACCCTTCGTATGCCAGCAGCATTCGGCGGCGGAAGTCATCGTCGCTTTCCAGTACAGGCGCTTTAGGCGGCAAAGCACTCAGGTCGCCCGGGTCAATGACCAGACGTTCCACACCATAGCGCGCGGCAATGTTGTCCAGGTCCGCTCCAAGGGCATAGGCGGGCATCACCGCGCGAGCCGCATCGTTGACTTGCTGCAATGCCAGGGTCCGGTAATAGGCTGCGACCTCGAGAATCTTGAAAGCTGGATCACTTTCGACCAGAGCATCAAAGGCCGGATCACGCGCCCGCAGCTCGGCCAGCATAGCGGCAAGGGTCGCCTCGTAATCTACGGCCTGAAGCACATCAGGCGCAGGCAGCAGAGAAAGATCAATTGCTGAAAACCCGCCCGCCATTAGCGCACCTCGATCCCATCAAGCGTGACCGGCTCACCGGTCGGCCGGTACTGCCCCTCGAGCGAGATCACGATGCCCCCCGGTTCGGGCATTTCTATTGAAACCTGCTCGACCTGCAGCCGCGGCTCCCAGGTCTCGAGCGCCTCATAGGTGGCCGCCATCATGTCGAGGCGGGTCGCGTCGTTCATCGGCGCATCCACCAGCCGGTAAAGGCGGCTGCCATAGTCCCGGCGCATGACGCGGGTGCCGATGGGGGTGGTCAGGATATCCCGCACCGACTGCCGCAGATGCGCCAGGCCGGAGAGTTCTTTTCCTGTGGATGCGTCGATGCCAATCATGCCGCGATCATGGCCGGGCAGGATAACTCCTGCCCTCTGGCGGATTTCCCTACATAAAGTACGCCGACAGGTTGCTGAGGGCGCGAGACTACACTACTCGCGAATTAGCTGGCAAAGAATGTCGGTCATTTAGTATCTTGTGTACGGGGATAGAAATGGCAATTAGGGGTCGCTTCAGAACGTTTGATTTTTGGGATGGAGCCGTTTTTGGATCATTCTGTGTAAGCGAGCTCGCGCTTCTGCTAGCTTGGCTTTTTTCAGAGAGTTCGCCAGAGTCACAATCGACACTAGCAACTTTGGCAGCGATACCCTTCGCATTCTTGGCGGCACTCGTTGTTCTTTGGACCACTCGGTATCAACTCAGCCACGTTCGACGGCAAGACCTTGCTTCTGCGCGAGTAGTTCTACCTCTGGCGCTGACAAGGATGATCGACATCGCTGATAATGCCATTCTTCTCGCCTCTGGCGAACACTCCAGACCGCCGACCAGTCTTGAGGAAGCGCGCGAGATGCTTCGGTTAGACGATGAGATCATTCAAATTATCCGAGACAACGTTCGTGCAGCTGACCCTGTTACACGTCGATGGTTGACAGTAATGATCGCCCGCTACCAAGTCTACTTTTCCCGCATCAATGACTGGTGGAACGCTACCCCGCCTATGACAAATCCTATTGGGCAAACCCAGTTCAATCCAAACAGGGAAGATGCCCTACTGGATTGGGCGACCTTTCACGCCCTGGTAGGTCATCATTATGAATACGCACGATCAGCGATCGACCAGGTTCCCACTCGGATGGATCCTTCGAGAATTCGCTCGGCGTTCTTCCACAACATCTTTCACATCGACTTTACTACAGGATTTGAGAAAAGGATCGAGTACAGACTGGCACGGATCAAAGATGGTCGCGTCGAACATTTTGAGTTCAAGCTAAACCTTTAATGCTTCACCCAATTTGCGCTTTTGGGACATGCTTGGAAGCACAGAAAGAACATTAACTCTGCGCGATTACATTACCAGAGCCGCTGGAAGGGTGGCCGCAGCTCGCGGGGTCGCCCTGCCTGCAAATGCCGATGCCCTCGGCGAACACCGTGCTGCTGGCGCCCGCCATGACCGGTGCTGCATGCGGGGGAATTCCATGACCAGCCACCGCACAGCCCAGCACGGCGACGTTGGTGCCGTTCACAAAGACGCTCGGCGCCAGCACGCCGATCAGCGTGCCGCCCGCGGCATCCTGAGATATGCGCGAAACACCCGGCATCAGTTCAAATCAATCCGAGCGCCGTTGAGCCTGATACCACCAGCGTCGATTGTGATGGCTGAACCGTTTGACGAAATCACGATTGCACCATCTTTCACGCTTATCGACGAAGCCCCCAGCTGCAGCAGGTGTTGCGCCCCATCACCGGATGGCGCTGCGTTGCTGGCACTGAACACCGAACCGACAATCACGCCCTGCGCGGTATCGCCGGATTCTGACAGAACCACCACCTGCTCGCCAATGGCCACCGGCGCCCAGACTTTGATAGTAGCCGCGCGCTCTGCCAGCCAGGGCAGCCAGTTGCTCTCGCTTTCACCGCCAAAGCTCACCTTCGCGCGGGCGACGCCTGCATCCACGGCCGTCACCAAGCCAAAGCGCACGATGCCCTCACGTGCCTGCTCATTGCGCGCCGCTCCATAGCTCATGCGCCACTCCCATCAATCTCGGTGTAGTCAGGTTCCTGCCCCGGCCCGATGTCAGGCGAGTAGCCAATCATCACCTGTTCCGGCGTGACGCCTTCACCGGTCCAGACGCTCTGCCCCAGATCAATCTGCTGGTCCCACTCGACCGCCCAGACCTCGAATTTGTCCAACTCCGGGTCAAAGGCATCCGGACCGATATAGGTTACCTGCGCCGGGCTCACGCGCTGCCCCCAGCGGTTTTGCTGCACCAGCACCCCCAGCGCTCCGGCCAGCTTGCGGATCTCTCGCTGCACGTTTTCGGCGCGGAAGCTCAACACCACCCGCACCACCCATTTCGACACCACAGCCAGCTGTTCGGTGCCCGGATCGCTGTCCAGGTCGGCTTCCATGTCGGCAAGCTCGATCAGCACCGCGGGCACCTGCAGGGATTTCCGCGGAGCCCCGTAATCCTCGACGGCTGCCAGCGCCGGAAACTGTTCGCTGATCCTGGCTTTGATCGCGTCATGCAGCTGATCCAGATCGAGATTGCCGACCATAGCTTACCCTCTCCCCACGCCGTAGATCGTGAGGGCGCGCACCTCGGCCCGGAAGTTCTTGAAAAACAACTCTTCGATCTCGTCGAACACCTCATCCTCGATGAAGATCTGCGCTTTGTCCTCGATCGGCATGCGTTCCTCTTTGATGGGATAGGCCCGCTGCGTCGCCCGGCGCATCACAGTCGGCCGACCCTTGGAGTTCCGGCCGACAAATGCCCCCGGGAAGTCTTGCCCGCTATACCGGGCGCCGCCGCCAGTGCGCATGGCTCGGCCCTTGAAGGCAGACACGCGCATGTCATTGAGACCGAACCACATGCGCACCTCGCCCAGGCTCTTGCCGCGGCTGAACCGGAACCCCTGCAGGCGCTTGCGCAGCTCTGCCGCCGTGCGCAGCTGCAGCTCAGTGCGCAGCCCTTTGCGGGCGCGGGTCTTCATGGTTTGTGCGGTGCGGCGCAACGCCCGGGAATAGGCAAACCGCAGATCTTTTTCGCTCGCCTCGAACTCATCGGCGATGCGTTTCAATTCCCTCGCATCGAAATCAAAGGCGAGCATGGCCTCAGTCCTCGGCCATGCGCAGAACCGCAAAGCCGGTGCCATCCGGCTGTGGTGCGGTCAGCAGGTAATAGTTTTTTGCCCCGATCTGCACTTGGTCCTGCTCAGCCAGATCGGCCACGTCCGTTTCCTTGCAGGTCAGGCGCGGGTCGCTGGCGTCGGCCTCATACTCGCCGAGCTGGGCGTTCAGATACGGATCGTCGAAGATGCCCCGGATGGTACGGGAAACGCCCCCCTGCGGCGTGACGGTCGCCTCGATGGCGAAATCATCAAGCTGCAGGAAGGCGTCAGCATTTTCCCAGGAAGGTGCAGGCATCAGCTTGCGCCGCCCTCGCCTTCACCCGACTTGGCTGCCGGTTCTTTCTTGGCGGCCGAAGCCTTGCCCTTGACCGCGCCCGGCGCTTCGACTTTGCCGCGCTTGATCAGGCCATGGGCTTCGGTAGCGGTCAGCTCGACGGTGGCCTTGGATTTCTTGATCCCGCCGTCCCAGACGAATGCGCTGGTGACGGTATAGGTCTTTTTCTGGGGCTTTTTCTGGTCGCTCATAGTCTCTTGTCCTCTTCCGGGGGAAATCGCCCTGGACACAACTGGCCGGGGCAAAAGATCACTGCAGGTTAGCTGGCGTCGGTGCCGTAGCAGAGGCCTGCCGGGTGGCGCAGAACGTAGTCGGCATCCTGCATGCAGACGATGCGCAGGCGGCCACGGCGGCTGTGGGTGTAGGGGTCGACGGTAATGTCGAGCCCGCCCCACATGCCGACCAGAACGTTGCCGAAATCACCGTGGAAAACGTCGCCATCCTGAATCTGATTGGTGACTTCGCCGCGATAGCCGTTCACGGTGTTGTCGCTCTCCCAGATCGGCGCCCCGTTGGTGCCCGAGAATTTCTGAGTGCTCTTGAAGTGGCCGCGCATCTTGGCGTTCTGCACATAGGCCATCCGGTTCACATCCGCGTTGGCTGCGGCGATCTGGCTTTCCATTTCGATCACCTCCGCCCAGGTCGGCAGAGCCGTGCCGCCGCCCGAAGCAGCGCCACCGAAATCGACCACGTTGACGCCATTGGTGTTGGCAATCCCCAGCGGCTGATCGCCGGTGCCCGTGCCATAGAAGCCCGCAAGATCCAGCGATGTCGCCAGAGCCAGCGCCAGATCGCTGCGCACCAGCGCCTCGATATCCATGCTGGACTGTTTCAGGGTGCGCCGGGTGATCTCAGAATAGGCCGCAACGGTCCTCGGCGAGAACTGGCGCTGCCCGAGGCTCAGCAGATCCTCGGCTGCCTCATCGTCTTCGCCGATCCAGTAACCGGTCGCACCGCCTTCCTGGGTCGGGATGTCCGGATTGCCCACCAGCCCCATCAGCGGCATCGCAAGCTGCAGCAGGATCGTGCGGTTACGCAGCATCTGGATGAAGCTCTGGGTCAGCAGCGGGTTTGCAATGGTGTTCCCGCCGGTATCCGCTGCAGTGGCGCCACCGCTGCCGGTGTTCAGCGGCGCACGCATTAGAACCTCCATCGGCACCATGATGCCCTGGGCATCGCGGCCCTGCGCATCCGCTGCGGCGTCCGAGGCCTCGAATTCAAAGGCTGCCGCCTCCTGCGCCGACCGGTCGGACGGGTTGGCCAAAGCACGGATGGCCCGCAAGAAGGAGAACTGCTCTGCCTCGCCATCGGTCAGGCCGATGCCGCCGCGCTCGTTGATCTGGCGATTTTCGGTGCTGCGCTGATGCAGATGGTCGAGCAGACGCTCGCGCATCTCCGAAACACCGCGCCGTTCCGCGATCATCTCGCTTGCCAGATCCGGCGCGTTGTATTCGCGGCCAAGCTCGGTCAGCTCGCGCACGCGGGTCGCTTCCTGCTCCTGTGCGCGCTGCACGATTGCAGTCTCAGCCTCTCCGGCACGCTCGAGCACCTCGACCACTTCGACGATCTTGCCGTCTGCGTCCACTTTAGCCCGGACCAGATTGCCCTCGGCGTCGCGGGTGATGATCGTTTTCATCTCACTATCCCTTTTATGAGTATCCGCGGGCTGGGTTTCCGCGCCCGTAACTTCTCCCGCAGCTTGCCGCTCCGCGGGGCTGCCGCCCTCTGGCGGAATTTCCAGTTCCCGGCCCACCCCGACGCTGGGATCCGCGGGAACCGGCACGATCGAGATCTCGTAGGGTTCCCAGCGCGTGACGGTCACCAGGTTCGGCTCCGCCTCGCGGTGTTCCTCTTCGATCCTCATCACCCGGTAGCCAACCGACACATGCCGCCGGATGCCGTCGATGATGTCCTGAAAAATCTCGTCAGCGCGCGAGCTGCGGCCGAACCGCACCACTGCGCGGCCGACGCCATCCGCATCAATGCGCGCACTTTCGACGACACCGATCTGATCATCCCAATCGTGCCCGACCAGAACCGCGCCGCCGTCGAGCAGGCGATCGAGCTGGACCGCTTCGGGCTCATGCGACAACACTTCATCACCGAACCAGCGCCGCACCGGTGTCGTGCTGGAAAACGCCAGCTCAACCGTGCGCCTTTCCTGATCGATCTCGCGAACCTCACCAGCCCGGCGCAGACCTCCCTCGGCCCGCGCATTGATCTGTTCCGGCGTGACCCCACGGGTCAGGGTGCGCCCGACAAGATCAGCCGGTGTTCGGATTTCCCTGGTCGGCCCCTTCACCGGCGTTTCCGGCTTCTGGGTCGGCTGCTTGGCCATTGCCCTGCCCTCCTTTGGATTTTGCTGAGATCAACGCCTCGATGACGTTTTCGGGAATTTTGGCCTCCCGCATGGCCGCGATGTCCGCGGCGATCTCGCCGTAGACCTCGCGCGGGTCGCGGCCGCGCTCGCGGATCACCTGGCCGCGGGACTTGAACAGATTGTCGACGGCCTCAGCGTCAGCCTTCACGTCCTTGGCCGGATCGATCCATTGCCAGCGCCGCGGCTGGAACCGCACCGCCATGAACTTCGACCGCTTGGCTGCGGGCAGCGGAGATCCGTTATCCAGAGTGATACGGTTGCTCAAAAGCGCATGTGCCAGCCACTGTTCATAGACCGGCAGCGCGAAGGCCTCGATCAGGCTTTCCTGCAATTCCTGCCATTGGTCGCGCTCACTCAGCACCCCGTGCCGGATGCTCGACAGGTTCACGCCTTCCAGATCATTCGCCAGATCATTGTAGGCAACTCCGAGCGCAGACGCCGCGCCGCGCAGCATGTGCTTAGAAAAGACCGCCAGCTCGCCATTCGGATACTGGCTTTCCACCTTCTTCATGCGCGCGCCGCCGGGCATCTGATGGTAGATCCCGCTCTCGCTTTCGAATTCGATCTCTTCGAAGGTTTCGCCTTCCTCGCCATCCTCGATCGCCGGGCCATAGCCCTCATCCCACTCGATCACGCCGACCTTGTTGGCGCCTTCGCGGGCGTTGTTCAGGGCGCTGCGTTCGAACTCGCCCAGCTGACGCATGCGCAACAGCGCCGTGGCCATCCAGGGCAAGCCCCGTTTCTGGCCCACGAAATCTTCTTCAAACCAATGGATGATCTCATCGGCCGGCACCCGGATGAACGCCCGGCCGGAATAGTGGTAATCTGCCTGCGACGGATCCAGCGTGGTGAAGTAATAGGCCATAGGACGGCCCATCTTGCTGTATTCGATCCCGGCCCTGATGAAGCGGCCGCCGGGCCGCTTTTCCTCGTCGAAATCCACCGGGCACAGAACCGGATCGAGCACCTGCAGAGCAAAGCCCCAAGGTCCGGCATCGCGCCCATAAACCAGGCGCACCATGAACTCGCCATCGGTGCAAAGACCGTTCACCAGAGTTTTCTGGATCTGGCGGAAGGTGCGGCGGCCTTTCACGTCGCAGTTGCGAGCCTTGCACCAGTTAAGCCAAGCCGTCTCGATTGCCTTGTTTGCGCCTGCGTCCGGCTTGCCATCGCCCTCGGACACCAGCGCCTGCAGCACCAGACCCTTTTGGCCGATCAGGTTGCGGCGCGCGCTCGCCTTGAAGGCCTTGGCATAACCGTTATTGGCTGCCTGCTCGCGCGATCGCGCCACCAGCACCCGCCAATTGCGGCGGATAATCTGATCCGCAGGCATGGGCGTGTTGGTCCAGCCGCTGGTCATGCGGTCGGTTTCGGCCGCGGCAAACATGCGCTGCCCCCTGCGGCGCGGCGCCATCAGCATCGGCGGCGTGCGGCGGTCTTGCTGCGCCTCGACCGGCGCTGATCGCTTGAACCAGTTTCTGATCATCGCATCCGAACCTTGATGACGCGGCCAAAGCCCCGGCGCGCGTTCTTTTTCGCGGCCAGCTCGGCGCGATAGCGGGCGCGCAGCTGCAGCAACTCGCTCAGCGGCGTGCGCTGCAATGACCGGTTGTTGATCTGGTAGCTTTGCTGATCGATGGTCGCGCGGTTCTCGATCACCGCCTCGATCGCATCCAGCACCTTCTGAACATGATCCCGGCTGTCAAAGTTTTCGCCCTGTGCAGACAGGTCCGGGGCGATGATCAGCTCGCCACGTTCGACCCGGCGCACGTACGAGCCGTCCGTCGCCCGGATCTCATAGGCATAGCGCCCGGGCTGCCACGCCGCGGTGACCGCTGCGGCGGCTTCGAAAAGATGGTCGACACCTTCCGCGCTGCTGGCGAGATCCACGACCGAATTGCCCCGCAGGTGCAGGGTCAGCGACCACTCTGGCGCTGGCAGATTCGGCAGCGCAACCACCGCGCGGAAGGTCAGCCCCGCCCCGATTTCCTTTGGAATTCCGCCCACGTTCTCGCCCTATTCAGTGCCTGCGCCGCCGACGCCGCTTGGCCGCCCAACCGCGCTTTTTCGCAGGCTCGCCTGTCGGCGCCTCCGGTGCCTCTGGCGGTTTTCCGTCTGGCACCGGATCAGACTGATCCGCAGGGGTGTCCTCGACCTCCTGGCCCTGCTCTTCCAGGGCGCGCACCAGGCGGGCAATGTTGGGGTTCAGGATGCGCAGCGCGGCATAGGCATAGACGCGGCAGTCAAAGGCCTCGTTTCTCGGGCGCACATTGTGCCATTCCCGCACGGCGAAACCTTTGACAAAACGGGTGCGCAACGCCTCGGCTGTGAACATGTCGAACCAGGCCGGATCGCGCCCAAGCGGAAAGTGGCAATAACCCTTGCCCGGTTCCGAGATCCGCGCGCGCTGCGCCACCACGACCTTTGCCTCGTCCACGCCGATCGGGTGCAAATGCACAGGGCGCTCGCCGCGTTGCCGGATCTTCGTCGGCGCCGTGACGATCGGGCGGCCCCAGCCGCCGACCCCCTTGATTGCAAACACCTTCCGGCCCAGCCGCTTTCGGGCGTAATCATAGGCCGCCTGTGTATAGCCGCCGGTGGTGCCGCCGGTATCGAGACAGGCGGCAGAGATCCGCAGCTCGGTGCCGGTTTCATGGCTCCAGGTCTCAGACAGCAGATCGTCAAGCTCCTGCCAGACATCCGGCAGCAGCGGGTCGCCCCACAAGGTTCGGTAGTCGACCGACCAGGATTCTTCGCCCACCCCCCAGCCAACCACCTCGACCTCAAGGCGGTCGGTCTGCATGTCGATGCCAGCGGTCAGCACACCGGCACCCATCGGCACCGGTGCGGAAAATTCCTCTGCCCGCTTCATCAGCACTCCAGACTCGAGCCGGTCGCCTTCCTCTTCCCAGGTCTCGGCAAGCGACACGTTCACGAATGTCTGCAGATCGCCCGCGGCCTTCTTGTCGAGGAAGGATTGCACGATGTCTTTCAGCCGCCGGAAACAGCTGTACAGCTCAGACAGGTGATAGGAGGCATGACCCCGAAACGGCTTCTTCGCGATCCAACCGCCGCCCTCGCGCTCGGCGTTACGGATCGCCGCCACCCGTTCCCCGTCATTCCAAGCGGTGCCGCAGCCCTCCCCCTCGCAAAGGTAGGTTGCCGTCTCGGGCAGGTGCTCGCCGTTTTCGTCCTTGTCCCAATCCACCTGCGACCATTTGAGGGTTTGCACATGGCCGCAGTGCGGACAGGCCACATTGAAATGCCGCTGATCGCCTTCTAGAAACGCGGTCTCGATCCAGCTTGCCCCTTTGAGCGTCGGGGTGCTGATTTCCAGCAGCAGCCGCTGATCGCCGAAGGTCGCCGCCCGCTGCCACAGCAGCCCCACCGGGTGGCCTTCCTGGGTCCGGTCATAGCCATCAGTTTCATCGCAGACGATGAAGGGCGCCGACCGGCCGCGCATTGTCTTCGGCGACCCCGACCAGCTGAACATCAGAAACCCGCCCGGATAGCTCTTCATGCGCTGGTTGTTGACGCCATCCCGCCCGCGCGGCTTGGCGATCAGCTCCTGCATATCGGTATTGGCGTCGACCAGCGGGTTGAACTTGGTTTCAAGCCAGGTGGTAAGGTCGCCCTGGCTCGGCTGCATCATCATCTGCGACACCGGGTCAAAGGCGATCCGATAAGCCTGCGCCGCCAGCGCCGTCTGCGTCTTGCCCACCTGCGCACCCCACATCAGGGTGACCCGCTCGCAACGCGGATCCGCCGTCATGTCGACCACCTCCCTCTGATATGGGGCATTGTCGAACCGCAGCGGGCCCGGCACGGCATTGCCGACCGGGATCTGAATATTCGCCTCGGCCCATTCCGAAGGTTTCAGCTTGGGCGGCGGCCGCAGGAATGCGCGGGCCCGGCGCGATGCGCGAATGACCGCGCGGGCATTGGAAAAATCAGCCCGGGCGTTCACTCACCTTTCGCCCCCTTGTCCTCTTCGTCCTCGCCGCCTTCAATGTCTTCCTCGAAGATCAGATCATTGTTGGCCAGCGCGGTCAGCGCCTGATCGACCTCTTCCAGCAACACTTCCTTGAACGCGGTTTCGTCGGTCTCGCCGATCAGGCGCCGGGCAGCCCGGCTCGGCACCACATTGCGCAGGCCTGCCCGCACCTCGCCAAAAGCCTTCTGCAGGGCGCGCTCGAGCTGCTCGACCGGCACCACCTGTTCCCGAGCCTTGGCAAGGTCCAGCTCGGCCTGTTCGGTCTCGGCTGCCAGCTTGCGCAGGATCAGCTGTTCCTTGGTGGCGCTGGGGCCATGGTCGGCCTGCGCCCGGATGTCATCATCCCGCCAGCTGCGCACCTCGGCGGTGTTGAACTTCCAGGCCCGGCCGCGCCCGCCGCGCTGCACCACCGGGCAACCACGGCGCACCCACTCGTCGACGGTTGGCAGCGACACACCGTTGATTTCCGCAAGATCCGCGCGGTTTACTTCTCTGCCACGTACTTTCTTCTTATTCACAGCCACTTACGCCCCCGGCAAATAGAAACCGCCCAACTGGGCCGGAAACTCGCAATTTTACTTTCTCAGCTCGATTGTTCGTTTTCTGTCAGCAACTTGCGCGATCTAAATAATAAACAACCCTATCCCCCGGCCCCACGCACAAATGATTTTCTGCGCATACGCATACCCACATGGTGCTCCCCCTTGGGAAGGACCCGCGAAAGCATCCGGCGGAAGCCGGACGAAGCTGCGCTGCCGATCTGCGAAGGCGTCGGCAACAGCCAGCCAGCCAAGGCTACCAGCAGCAGCCAAGGCGGCGGATCTTCTTGCACCACGATGGTTTGAACGCTTTCGCTGCGCACGCTCGTGCGGCCTTCGCTTTGCTCAATGCTGCGCGCTTGCGGGCGGATGATCCGTTGATCGGAGAACACGGCCTGCCCCACCGTTTGCGCGTTGGTGCGCCCGGCCTGCACATTCGCTGCCAAGTTTGGGCTGCCTCCGATAGCGCCCGCCAGTTTCCCGGCGAGTGAGCCACAGGCCGCCAGAGCTAGACAGAGACAAAGGCCCGGCAGCAAGCGCATCATGCCGCCCTTGCAACCGCTTCAAGGCACATGTTGCGTTCAGACAGCCGCCGGTTTGTGAGTCCCTGCCACACCTGGCCACCGGCCCGGTTCCAGCGTGGCAGCTCCTGACAGGCGCCGACCAGGTCGCCCGCATTTGCCTTACGCACCAGCGTCGAGCGGCAAGCCGCGCCCGGCCCGACATTGTAGGTCCAGGATACAAGGGCAATTTTCATGCCAACCGGCACGTCGGCCGTAAGGCAGCGGTCCAATGCGGCTTCATAGCGCCCGATTTCTTGCGCGAGCATCTGATCGCATTCCGCCTTGGTGTAGCTGTCGCCAGGCTGAACCCCTTTCGTCTTGCCATAGCAGACCGTCCAGACGCCCACCAAGTCCTGATAGGCGGAGGTGCGCAAACCTTCCCATTGCCCGACAAAGGTGACGGCTGCAGCCAGCGCAACGCCGCCAGCGCCCAGGACGCCGACGCTGCGCCGGGAAACCGCCCCACTGTCATCCGCTCGGAACTCCCGCAATACATCAGTCAAACCCGCCTGGGCGATCAGTCGCGCCGGGATCGCCATCGCGTTAGCCAGGGCGGCCAGCGCGGCGAAAACGATGGGATCGATGCCCAAGAGGCCAGGAGACACCAGCGAGACAGACACCGGCACCGCCGACATGATGCACGCCAGGGCGATCAGCCGAACCGACCATGCGCCTTTGGCTGTTTGTTTCCAGTTTTCAATAAGTTTCATGGCAAAGCTCTCCTTTCACCCCGGCACCGGGGCATTGCCCGATCACTTTCGATGAAGGATTTCGCGGATCTCGCCACGCATTTCGCGCACGTCCTGACGCACCTCAGCCCAGCCCGCGCGGTCTTCTTCGCGAAGCTGATCACGTGCCTCGAGAGACTGCTGCAGCAACTCGATCTGTTTTTGGTTTGTGAAGATGCGACGCACCAGCCAGACAGCACCAGAGGCAACGGCGGCAACCGCAGCGACTGCCAGCCCGGTCGTTGCCTGTTCAATGCGTTCGTGTAGCGTCATCGGCGCGCCCTTGTGCTCGTTTTGAGCACAGTCGCGCAAAGCGGAAAAAACTGCCTATGGCACTTTTCCCTGAATGTTCAGTCAAAATTCTGCGGGCAAAATGCGGCTTGCTTCAACTTTGACTGGATGAATGATTGAAGCCGCGAAACGGAGCCTGAGGAAATCAGGCTCCGATCTGCATTAGGCGGCGCACCAAAGGCACCTTTACTCTTTGCTCCGAACCACTTCGAGGAAGTTTTCCACGCTCAGAAGCCAGCTTTGCTGATCTTCGTGGTATGATTGGTGTATCGCTTGCGGCAGCACCAACCTGAGGCTCTGCTTTAGCATCTCATCGGTCTGCGTTCTTGAAATTGCCGGTTCAAGCGTCAGCAGATGCTTTTCCTGGATTCGATCGGCCTCAGCCAAAACCTGCCGCCAGCGATCTTTACAGGTCGTCTTGGCCGCAAGCATAGTCAACCTGGCCGCAGGAAATGCCAGGTCCGCATACTCTGCTTCGCCAGGAAACAGAAAGTCCGCTGCGTTCCGTTTTTCGGTAGTCGCCTCACGCTTGTAGCGTACTGCGTTTGCCTGCAATACAGCCTCGATATGGTGGCCGAAAGCATAGCCCGCCCGGGACTTCCGACGGTTCTGTACGCCAAGTGAGAACTTCAGGAAACCGTCCACATCTACATCGCTTCCCGATACGAAACCTGTTCTCAAACGCTCTGCCAGTACTTCCTTTTCCATGTGGCGGAACAAAGCTTCTTCGTGTTCCATCCATGCCATCAAGGTCTTGTCCGGCTCAGCCACAGGATCGACATCCTTCAGCGTGTCTCTCGCGAACTTGGAGAGCTTGGCTGTAGGCGGAAAAACCAATCCGAACTTTTTCAGCAGTTGCTCGAACGCGGCTGGCGTTGCTTCCTCAGGTTCAATGCCGATTTCCTCTAGGACAAATCGTGCTGCGAAATCGACATCACGTCCCCCTTCCCCCACAATATCTCGCTGAGACAACTCAAAGTCGCTGGTCAGGGTTAGACCAAACAGCCAGAGCAACTTCTGCTCAATCGAACTGCCTAACGGACACAGTATGGCCAGAACCTTCCGGTCCGCCGTCATACATAGGAAGAGCGTATCGTTTTCCTTGGCACGATAAACGACGGGTTCTGCCGCAGCAGGATAATAAAGGCGGTATTCGGGTGAACGGTGCGGCTGTCGTTTTCGGCTATTATACCAGGTTCCGGTCAGCTCAAGGCTTACCGGATCCTCTCCGCTGTCATCCATCCAAAGGTAGGTGACAGGGATAGTTTCACGGCCAGTAGGTGTGCCGACAAATGCTCGGAAGACATCCACGCCCTGGAACTCATGCCCCCGCGAGACTTTGGGATCGACTTCAGTTCCCCTAAGGCTTTTCGCCGCAGCACCAATAAAGTATTTCGATAGAAATCCACGGCCCGACAAACGTTCTACTCCTTCAGTTCAGCGGAACCCCTCAATCACGAGCTCCGAGTCGGCAGTCAGCAACCATTGGGAGAGAGAGTCAATCGCATCTCCCGCGACCATTTTACCCTTTCCCTTCAGAGCACATTCCCAAACAACTGCCACACGCCAACCCTTGGCCTTTAGTGCCTTCCTGTTCCTGAAGTCGCGTTCAACATTTGTTCGGATCTTGTCACGCCAAAACTCCTCACGGCTCGCTGGCCACTTGAAGAGCGGGCAGTCGTGACCATGCCAGAAGCAGCCGTTAACGAGTACTACCGCTCGATGTTTCGGCAATACCAGGTCTGGCTTGCCCGGCAAGTCTTTAGCATGAAGCCTGAAACGAAAGCCGCGGGCATGAAGCCCGCGCCTTACAATCATTTCTGGTTTGGTATCGCTGCCACGGATGGCTGCCATGTTCCGGCTGCGCGTTGCCTTGTCGTGTACATCAGGCAACAGCAGCTACCGGGATTTTTTGCTCTTCTTCAATCAGATGCCTGATGTGCGGCTCCATAGCTCGCGCAACCTCGGCGAACACGGGCACTGCGACGGAATTGCCAAACTGTTTGTAGGCCTGCGTATCAGATACGGGGATCTGAAAATCTTCCGGATAGCCCATCAGACGGGCACATTCTCTGGGTGTGAGCCGTCGGGGGTTCTTACCTTCGCCGCGGCTAACAAGAATTTCTGAGCCGTCTTTGTAGTACCGGGCTGATAGCGTCCGAGCGATACTATCCCCATCGACAAGTCCAAACCCGAACCCGTTTCCCTTGGCCTTATGCTTCGCAGCGTAATTTTGCAGGTAAGCCCAAAGTTTGTCAGTCAGCGTGTACTTGCTGTTGACGATCGCGTCGTTGCCCAGCGTGAAATGTCCTTCCGGATCTTCGGTGCCATCTTCCGGGTGTAGAATATCCCGCATGCGCTTGATGCCATAAGGCGGGAGTGAGACGTCATCGAAGCTAAAGGGTACGTCTTTTCGGAAGCCGACAATGACGATACGTTCCCGGTGCTGAGGTACGAAGTGTGCCGCATCAATGACCCGCGGTTCAGGCACAAAATATCCAAGTTCATCCCGCAGCTTTCGCATAATCACTTCGAATGTACGGCCCTTATCATGGCTGCGCAGGTTCTTAACATTTTCAAGCAGGAACGCTGCTGGCCTGTGATGCTGAAGGATGCGCAATACGTCGAAAAACAGCGTCCCCTGTGTCTCATCTTCGAAGCCATGCGCACGACCGAGTGCGTTTTTCTTAGACACCCCAGCGATAGAAAACGGCTGGCAAGGAAAGCCCGCCACGAGCACCTGATGTTCCGGGATGCTATCTGCGTCGACCTCGCGAATATCACCTTCGATTGGGCGGTTATCTTTATAGTTTGCATCGTATGTCTGCTGAGCGAACCGGTCCCACTCGGACGTAAAGACACACCGGCCGCCTATGCTTTCCATAGCCTTGCGCAACCCGCCTATCCCTGCGAAAAGATCAATGAACGAGAACGCTGGTGCGCCTTCTGACGGCCTCTTGGCATCGACAGTCATTCGCAGGACTTTGAGAACCGCTTCGCGAGCCGGTTCATCACCACGTTTCCAGCGATATACATGACCTTCGGAGTAACCAAGCAGCTCAGCCGCTTCAGAAACCGACAGTCCGGCCTTCTGAAGCAGAAGTTCAAATTCATTCATCTGTTATCCTCGCTCGACCAGAAAGACGAAACTTCCTCTGGGTATTTTTTTGACAAGGTGCGAGATTTCACCCCAACACGCAAGAACATTCAGCTAACTCCAGTCAGTTTTTGCCTGACATGGCCGGGGCGACCTTAGCCGCCCTCGCTAACCAACCGAGCTCGCCAGTACTCCGCATCATCCAGCAATCTTTTTGCGGTCTTCTGCTCGACGCCCATCTCGCGGGCGATTTCATCGAGTGACGCCCCGGTATCCCAAAGGAGCAACGCATGGTCAGCCATGTATGCTTTGCGCAGCGCAAAGCAGCTTGGCAGTTCAATGATGCAATTCGCGTGACTGTGGCTCAGAAGGTCTGCTGCCTCGCGGCCGATCATCTTCGCAATCCGATGTTCAACGTGCATCTCTCCAGGCACATAGAGCTGGCGCCGCCATTTCCGGCTGCCTTTGGCGCGTGTACCCTCGACCAAGCGAACGGCATTGCCACGACCAATCACCTCGGCAATCTCGGCGACGGTCTCCGGCAGCGGCACATTGCGACCACGCGATGCAGCAAACTCGGCCAGAGGATAGCGGGCCACCTCCGGCAGCTCGAGCTGCATTTCGACAGACCGCTTTGAAGATTTTCGTGGCGCGGGGCGCCCAGCGCGCTGGGCTTCTACCAACAACTTGCGGAGCTGGCGGTTCTCGGCTTCGAGGTTCTGAAGTTCCCCCATCAATTCAGCCCTTCGCACGGCTCACGAGGATCTCCATGCCCTGAGCGAGCAGTATGGCCCGTTTCAGTTTAAACACGTCAGTTTCGTGCCCCTTGCGATCCTCGATCACCGCGCAGCCAAGCCGCTTGTCTACATAGGTGAAATCAGCCCGGTAAACGCGCTGCTGCTTTCCGCCGTCCGTCATGATGGGTCCATCCCTGCCATGAAGGGGAATTTCCACCTGTCGGCGCAGGCCACAAATTTCTCCCGCCTCCTGCAGCAGCAGCAATTCTGCCCAGCGCTGGGCCTCTGTCTTGCTGTCATGCGTGATCCCATCGGCCGTGGTAGTGCGCTGGGTCCCCCGCACTCGGCGACGATCCTCACCTGCCGGTTTTTGGTGTGCTTCACGATACTGTTCTGCCGTCATCCGCTCGGTCATCAAGCTGCCTTTCATTTCTGTGCTTCTGCCCGCATTGCCTCGGCCAGTTCCGCCTCAAAGAACTGGGCGAGGCTGATCGTCTGCTGCCAGCCGCCATGATTGGTGCCGCCCCGCCCCCTGGTGCGCGCAGGCAGGCCAAGGTTCCGGCGCCGGGTGCCGATGGCCGACCGATGGGTGTACCCGAAATGCTCCGCCATTTCCGTGGAGCAAACGCCTGCGTTCCACATTCGGGTGAAGGTCTCATCGTCCACCAAGCGCTTTCGCACCTTCGCACGACTGGAGAGACCCAGCGTCTTCGCCTTGTAGCTGAGCCCCTGGCGGGTCACGCCCAGCGCGGCGGCTATACGCTCTGTGGGGATGTCGTGACGGTTCCACAGCGGCGCGAGCGTTTCGCGGGTAATATGCTTCAAGGGGGTGATTGCCATGGTCCTAGCGCTGCCTTGTCTGGTGGTCTTTCAGCTTCCGCCCTGCGAACTTGAGAGCTCTTGCCATATCTCCAGCATGGGGGTGCTGCTGGGGTTTACGGCTCAACCAGTTCTGCGTGCGATAGGCACCCCGGATTTCATCGAGGCTGTTGTATCGCTGGCGGCACGGTACC
Organism: Leisingera coralii; assembly: GCF_049056525.1. Classification (NCBI taxonomy): domain Bacteria; kingdom Pseudomonadati; phylum Pseudomonadota; class Alphaproteobacteria; order Rhodobacterales; family Roseobacteraceae; genus Leisingera; species Leisingera coralii. Next base: position 110,052 of record NZ_JBHUPT010000017.1, read on the forward strand.
TCTTGACCGATCAGACCTTTGCCCGGAGCGATGATGATGCAATCGCCGAGATCCAGATCGACGGTCACGGTGACCTTTCCAAACTTGCTGCCATGGGTGTCCGGGTCGAGATGCGGGCTGCTCATACGTTGATCCCCGCGGCTGCACATTCCGCCGCCGTAACCAACCCTGCAGCGATGCACTCCCCGGCCTGGCTGGGCTTGATGGTTCGCGCCCAGGGCTTGCATTCCCGGATCTCCTGAGCCCGTGCTTCCAGCACCTTCCGCGGGTCAGCCGCCGACTGCTGATCGGTGGTGTGATCCACCCAGCGGCGTTCCGACAGCCAAGTGTCCGACCGCTTGATGAACATTGCCCTGTTCCCGGCCTGCTGCGCAGCGTAGGCGCGGGCCCCGGCCAGAATCACCTGCGGATCAGTCCCCTCGCCCAGCGCCGCGCGCAGCGCCGCCACTGTCGCCGCCCGGCGCTCGAGCCGGGGATAGACGCTGACAAACTCGGCGAAGAAACCATCGAAATCAAAATCTAGGGCTTGTGTGTGTCCGGCGTCAGCCGGGCACATAGTTCCTTTATGGTTCCTAGGATGGTTTGGGTGCATCTCCTGCACCGGTAGGGGTGCATTTCCTGCACCTGTCGGGTGCATCTCCTGCACGGGTGCATTTCCTGCACCCGCTATATGTTGTGGTACGGGTGCATTTCCTGCACGGGTCGGCGGCAGGCCTGAAACGGCCTTTAGATTGATCCGGTACTCGACCGTGAAGCCGTTTCTGCACTTCCTCTGCCCCACCTCGGAAACGAGCCCGGAGGCCACCAGCTCGCTGATATTGGTTTGCACTGTGCGCTTGCTCTTCAGCTCCAGGTCGGCGGCCATGTTGCCCTTACTGACCCAGATACCCGACCCGTCATCACTGGCGGCGTCAGCCATGTAGAGCAGGATCGCCTTCTTCGTCGGAGATCCAACGGCGCGCCGCTTGACCAGCGAATACAATTCGATGCTCATACCTGCCTCGTTTTTCTCGATGTGATGCGCCCAGCGCCGCTGAAGACCTGAGCGAAAATCAGTAGCCGGTGCGCCCGGTGCTTGCCGTCACGCCCCATCAAGCCGCCTGCTCCGTTGCCTGGCTAAAGAACTTCGGCGCGCCCGGGTCGGTCAGCATTACCAGCAACGCGATGTGGCTAGCGGGCGCAGTCACCGCGCCCCACCAGTTCAGCGCTGTCTGGAAACTGACGTCACAGAACAGCGCCACCTCGCGCGGGCTGCGGAACCGGTCGCGGAAATAGGCCGACCACAGGTCAGGCGCGCTGACCTTCAGCGCATATGGGTCAAACTGATTTGACCAAGATTTTTGCTTAGCGCCTCCGGCATCCTGCGGCCATGGCGCATCATTGTTCACGATCAGGGTCAGGCGCGGGTGGTTCATGCGGCGGCCTCCCCTGCTTCAGCCCTTCGCTCAACCGTGAGGAAAGAAAACAGGGACCGCGGCGGTTCCGCGATCCCCTTCTCATGCGCCATCAGGCAAAGCGCATCGTACCAGGCAGCGGGCAATGCCCCGGCCTGCATATGTGTGTGCACGGTGGTGTGCCTCTTGCCCAAGCGCTTCGCTACAGCACGATATCCGCCCAAGGCCTCTATGTAATCGCGAATGGTCATGGCCACAGCGATAATACGATTTTTTCGCACTTTCAACAGTGCAACTCTTACTTGGTGCGAATTTATCGTATTTCAGCGAGTACAGTCACATGGATTATCTAGAGATCGAAAAGCTTTGCCGCCGCGGCGACAGTTCCCCCGAGGCCATCCACAAGCGACTGGTCGCTGCACGCTTGATGACAGGACTCTCACAAAAAGAGATCGCCGCGAACGCGGGCATCAAATACACAACCTTTCGCTCCCAAGAACAATCCGGCTCACCATCAGTAAGGCTTATGAGCTATTTCCTCGGCGCATTCCAAGTCGACTTCAACTTTATCTTGGGCGGCGACCCCGCGCGGCTGCCCGCCGACGTGCTTCAAGAGATATTGAAGCACCTCGACTAACCCGCCTCCAAACTAGCGGCGCAAACAGCCAGTTCAGGTTAACCCCCAAAGGGATCAACACCCTGGCAACCAATCTACAAAACATGCGATTCCTTCATTTGTTCCCGTTTTGTACCAACAGGAACAGTCACTGCAAGCCGCAACCAGATCAATGGAATACGATTTTTTCGCACATCTTATATTGACCTGTACGATTTTTCCGTATTATCGTTGCCTCACATCACCGATGGAGGAATAGATGCAAGAGCATTCCAAAGAGGTCATTGCCGCCGCCCGCCTGATCGCCTCGCGGCCGGAGGAACACATTGATAACCCCGCCCAGTTCACCACAGCCTGGGCCGCCCTGAAGGCCGCCCGCGGACAAGGTTTTGACCCGGCCCGTCTACGCGCCGCGCACCTGATCGACCGTCCGGAACCGGCGCCGGAACCGACCAGCTTTGACACCCGCCTGCTACGCATCGCTCGGAAAGCACGCGAGATCGCGGAAGCCAAAGGATACTCCCTTCCTCCGGCAGCTTGAGACTGAAGCGCCAACCGCTCCCTTGCCCGGCGATCGCCTACCGGGCAGGTCAAACCACACTGAAAAATTTGAGGTTCGCATGACGAACGAGACCGCCCGAGCGTTCGCTGAAACCATTGCAAAGCTGAAAGGCCGCGAAAGGCAGGATTCTGTAGCCTGCGCGGTGATCGAAACCGGCGGCCTTTACCCATATTCCATGCCGCCGAATTCGCTGGTCGAGATCCAATTGCACGGCGTTTTCGCCACCGGCATGGGTGAAGACGAAGCTATCGGCAACTGGATCGCAAAGGCTAGCCCCAAGCTGACCACGCCCGTCGGAGCCGAATAATGCAGCCGTCACGCCAACAGATCTACGCCACTGCACAGGACATGCAAAACCGCTGCAGGTTCGGCCAGGCGATGCTACTCTGGTCGCTGGGCGGCAAAATCACCCCGGGCAGCGTCTATTCTGGCGACCGCTTCGATTTCGATGCGGTGCGCTGGCACGTATCTCTGTTGGGGATACCTGCCAGCGGCGCCGACATGCCCAGCGCCCTTGATGCGTGGATCCGGGCAGCGCGCCTGTACCACACACTCGATGGATCACGCCGCGCTACAGATGGGCGGCCCGATTGTCCTTACAGTGGCCAGGCGCCGCTGCCCGAAACGCCCTCTTTGGCGGTGACCAAAAACCTGCAGCCGCTTCAACCGGCTAGGGTATAATCCTCGGCTAATACTCTCCCCTTGCGGACTGGCACCCGCTCCGCCGGGGCGCGGCAGCCACCACTCACGAACCAGCCGCGCCCAGAACGACGAAATCAGATACAATTTAGGTTTATAGGAGGGCAGCACAGTGGCGCTCACTGCTCGGGAAATTGAACGGGTGATGAAGACAGCCCGACGGATTGATCCATACGCGCGGTTCCGTGTCGAGCCCGATGGCAGCATCCTGGTACTGCCTGGGGCTCCGAACCAAGACGCCCAAACGGCGCCCAGCGCGGACAGCACCGACCCTTACGACCTGATCGACATGCGAGTGAACTGAAGATGAAACGGGACCTGCCGCCCTATGTCTACCGCCAGCGCAATGGCCTGTATTTCCAGCGCCGGGGCTGGCCCTCGAAGAAGATGATCAACCAGGACATTGGCCCAGACTTCTGGGCGGAATATGCGGTGATCCTGAAGGGCGTTCCGCAGGTTCCGAGCAAGCGTACCTGGACGAAGCTGATCCGCAGCTACCAGAATTCGCCTCGATGGTCCAAACTCAAGGACCGCACCAAGAAAGACTACCGGAAGGTACTCGACCAGCTCGATGGCCTTTTCGGGCCGCAGGACCCTGCCAAGATCCAGCGCAAGGACATCATTCGGCTGCGGGATGCGAACGCAGACCGGTATCGCGCGGCCAACTATCTGGTTCAAGTGATCCGCGTTCTGCTTGAACATGCGATTGACGAAGGCTGGCGGCAAGAAAATCCTGCGAAGGGCATCTCGACCCTGAAAAGTCCTTACGAAGATCGGAAGCCATGGCCCGCCGAACTCATAAAGAAGTATCGCCAAGAGGCGACTGGCCGGGAGCTGCTGCTGTTCGAACTGTGCGTCGGAACCGGTCAGCGGATTGGAGACATCCTGCAAATGAAGTGGGGCGATATTCAGGACGGCGGCATCAATCTGACCCAAAACAAGACGGGCAAGCGGCTTTGGGTACCCATGACCTCCCCCCTCCGCACCACCCTGGAAACAGCACCACGGCGCTCGGTCTTCCTTCTAACCAACCATGCCGCAACGGGCCCATGGTCATATCGCGGCGCCTCGCAGGCAGTTCGCAAGGTTCGCGAGAGCATTGGTGCGCTAGAGTACGATATTCACAGCCTGCGGTATACCACGGCCTCGGAACTGGCTATTGCGGGCTGCTCAGACGAACTGATTGCTTCTGTTACCGGTCAGTCGATGGCAATGGTCGCAAAGTACTCGGCCACTGTGCGCCAGAAAGTCCGCGCACTCAAAGCCCAAAACACTCGCGAACAGAACCACTGAAGGCGCCAACCCAATCATCTTGCAAAATCCAAAAGTCCGGAGGGCCTCGGACGCTCAGCTTTTGCAAATTGAACGTTTCACGCTCCAAGCCGCGGTCGAACTTGCAACCACCGCTAGGTACCGGCAGTCTAGCGCCAAACAGATTCCTTTAAACAGCTTGGGCGCGCCCTCCGGCGCCCGCTTTAACCTTGCCGGGCTTGCCATGGAAAATAACGCAACATTTCAATATCTTAAACTGATCTTGGAAAACATCTCCCTTTGGCAACTACTTGCGATAGCCATCGCTATTTGGCTGATGAGCAATCGCTCAATGGTTGCCGAGATCCCCCGGCACGTTTCTCGCTTCAAAATCGGTGACATTGAAATCGAGCTAAAAGAACTGAAGGACAAACTTAGAGACACGGAAGTCGAGGTCGAGGCACTGGAATCTGAGCTGGAGCGAGAACGGCTTCGGTTCGAGGAGATTTTGAGCTCTTTCAATGCGCATGCTCCGGTCCCGGAGCTATCTGCAGTGCGGCAGTCATTGAAAGCCGTGGCAGGCACGCTGGAAGACTTAGCCCCCGTAATGAAGGGGATGGAGCCAGGCGCCTCACCGGAGAACCTTTACGCTGCGGCAGAAGTCTTGCGAACGCGCCGCGACCCGGCCCATTTCGACAAGCTCGTTGGCACACTCGACAGACTTGCTAAGGACCCAAGACTTGAAGGTATTCGACTTCATACAGTCTGGACACTAACATCTGCCCTTCACAAGACTCTGATCGCAGACATCAAAAACAATAAAAATCCGTCCTTGAGTTCGGCGCAATTGCAACGAGCACAGGACGCGCTGCGACGCTTGAACAATAACCCACGCGTGCTGGCAGATCGACCGGAAGATCCCATGAAGGGAGTACGTGGGCCTGCAAAATGGGCTAACGAGTGGATTGAACGCCGACTCAAAGCGCTAGCTTAAAGCAATCAGCTATCCACACGCAAAATATGTTACTGCAGCTGATAGCGCGTATTTTACTTGCAGCCCCAAGCAGAAATTTTTCGGCAGAGATCAAGGCTAAGGCGCATCTCGGCCGAGCTGACGATGGCTTTCTTCTACAAAATGGCGGATTCTATAATCCACGCCGCAGACACTCAGCTTTGGGCTGGAAAAGTCCCTTGGCCTTCGAGGCTCAGGCAGCACAAATGAGAACCTGGAGCGGCATCAAACCGCGAAAGGTCCTATAAGAGTGCGTTAATGGCCAGCCATTTGTCTTTCGATGGTATCGACAAATTGCTCAGAGTTTTCTTCAGTGACCACGCTTCCAAGGCCAGACATCTTCTCAAGAAATAGCCTTGCTCTATCGAATGAACCTTCAAGACGCTGCTTCGCAGGGCGCCCCAATACAAAGTGTGGCTTTACAGCCCCCTTACTATAGCTTTGCACTGATTGAGCGTACCCAGCCCACTTCGCAGCTTTTGAACTAACATGGTCCTCGTCACTCAAGTCGAAAGATAGAGGCTGAATCACATGAAGCGAACCATTCTGATAACCAGCGTGAAATTTGACAGGTCCCAAATCAGTTCGAACGGTTTTATCCGGCTCTATGAAACGTTCTAAGTTACGCTCAGAGAGTTTCGAACTGAAGGTTGACCACACCTGACCATCTGTGCGGTTCGCGTCATGTTTAGGCTTGTCGTAGCAGGACACAAAGCGCAGGTACAGCTGCTCTAGCTTTTCGTCTAGTGAAGAGCAAAGACCAACGCCACCGGCAACCCATCGGTAGCTAGAATCGGCATCTGGAGACAACATCTGACCGATCCAAAGTGCATCATGCTCTTCTTTATTGAGTGTTGATGCCAACTTGTCTTCCAAGAATAGGCTTGGTTCTCTGAAGCCCTTACGGAAGAAACTAGTGACAGAGCGCTCGATTTGTTTAAGGTCTTCTGTAAAGTTCGCCTTCTCGAGACCAGGGTAGGACGACAGGATACGGCCATCCCAACCACGTGTCTTTAGTTTCAAGTAGTTAGCTGATGGCCCGAACACCAGAATGCCAATATTCAGCCTCTCCTTGAGCCACGGATTGTGCTCGTACTGCAGGAGGCAGTAGCCAAATTTCAACTTACGTTTCATAGCAACACCTCCTTCGCTCGAGTATGAAAACTAACCGCATTTTTGCGTGCGTCTAACAAGTAGTCGACGATATTGCACGCGCATTCTTGCCCCCACTCTAAGGGCACCATGCTAACATAGTCTTCGATAACATTGTCTGAAAGGTTAGCTAAAGTCTCTGTGAAACTCGAAATCATGGGTTCTGTGACATTCTTGAGCCCCCCATAGAGAGCGTGCTGCAGGGACCCAGAGTAGTGGTTCTTGATACCATCCGGCTGCCACGGCTTCGCCCCAAAGTCGTCGCCGACCCCGTCGTGACAACGCTGAAAACTGTGCCCAAAATCTATGACTTTAAAGTCATGACCCAGAGACAGTAGGTTTGTATTTCCACCCCCCCTGTCTGAGTTCTCCACGACTGTGTCGAACAGATATAGCCTGGTAGCTGCTTCAAGTTGCCCTTTGTGGACCAAGTTGCCAGGAGTCCATCGGCGGATAGTTGGAAAGGCAATCGAGCCGAAAGCAATGCCACCAGAATGGTTAAATGCCTCTTTAATCGCAGCTCCTTGGTCGTCCGGGGGAAGCAATGCAAGAAAATCTGCGGACACCTCAACCAAACAGGGCGTGGCGGCGGGCAAACCCAAGTCTATCGCGAACCGATTTGCAACCAACTCTCCGGTCAGGTGATCAAAGATCAGCTCATCGTGAAAGTCTTTGTACTTCACATAAACTTCGACTTCGTCACCATTTTCGAGCTCACAGATACATTTCATGGGATGGGACCTGCCCGACTCAGCCCTTCCTAGATATTCTGTAGCACTTGCCTTCAGCACCGCCAAACCACCAATCACTCCCCCACGATTCTTACTGCCCACACGACATCCCAAATAGTTTAAACCTAGATTCAGAGCTAGCCTCAAGGTGGAAGAGTGCTCAAATCGTGACCTCAGCCGCTTCATCAGCACCTGAGGCGCTGATGTTTTCAATCATTTTTGGAGGGGGAGCCAGATATCGAACCGGCCACCGGGCGCACTGAACTACCGAACTTCCATATCGGCGGCTAGACATATGGGATTCGGCTGCCAGAGGGAAAGCTGCACTCAGCCGCGGCCGTTCTCCGGTGGCTTCTCAAAGGCTGCCGGGCAGCGGCGCCAGTCCGCCTCCTGGCAAAGTTTCCGGCGATCCGAAGACGCTCCTAGGCAACCCAGTTTTGTGGTTGCGGGTATATTTCAATCAACAACGGCGCTGTACCTAGACGCGTCGTACTGCAGCATCCGGAAAATCGGATAGTTGCCCCTTCCCGGCGTTAGCCGGTAGCTCGTCAGATGACATAGAGCCTTGAAAATATGGGCGCCCAATGTAGACCAATGCAACATGAGGAATAGTACAAGAACCTCGAGCCCCCAAAAACTTGCAAGGCTCAGAACTAGATAGATACAGTGCCGTACAGACGGTTGAAGAATCTTAAAAATTCAGTAGGCTGAGAATGCTCTTTACGTGTAGGTGCGGCGACGCACGGTCCGGTGTACAGCCAGACCCCAACTTATTGATGGCTTTTTGGCGCGATAAGGCCCGAAAGGGCTTATCACCGCTGCGAGCCCTCACGCCGATAATCCCTTTCGGGCCTTATCGCTTCTTTAAGGGTATTGAGCACCACTCGCGAGGATCAGATGATAGAACACGCTGATCCTCGCGAGAAATTTGTTGACCTAATTGACTTGCGGTCGTGTCGGGTACTTCTTGCCCCACATCTCACATTTATTTGTGGTGGTCCTGTCGACATCAGAGTCTTAACGAACCACTCCGTACGTAATATGTTTATGAATTACTCGGCCCGCGACCCTGAAAAATCTAAAGGGTTCGTCTTGGCTGAGAATTTCAAAGACTGGAAGGATGCATACACAAGCCTTTCTGACTTCGAAAACGATATCGCCGCGATTTCATCTTTGATTGTGGTGATACTAGAAAGCGCAGGCTCCTTAGCCGAATTGGGTCTGTTTTACGCAAACAGTGCATTAAGAAGCAAGCTTATCGTAATTGTGCACAGCGACCACCACAAATCAGAGTCATTCATAAAATTCGGCCTTCTAAACCCAATGGAAGATATGCGAACTGAATCCGTTCTGGTTTACGACATAAATGTCGACAAGGTCGAAGAAATAAAGACATCGGAGATCGAAGAGATTGTCGGTGAAGTATTTCACATATCCGGCAAGATAGAAAAATCGACTGCATTTAATGTTGAAAATAGAGGGCATTTGATATTTTTGATCTACCAAATTGTGGATCTATTCACGATACTAACACTCAATGAGATATCCACCTACCTTGAGCGAGTTGGAGTGAATTTGGATCGAAAAAAATTGAACTCCGCCCTCTATATCTTGCAAAAATTTGGATTAATCGTGAAGGAAAAGAGATCATCGCAGTTCTTCTTCTTTGCACCTCCAGATGTTGAAAACAGGGTAGAACTTTCCTTCAAACATGAGGTGCAAGAGGATGGCCATACGAGAAGATACGACAGCAGAGCAATAAAGGTGCAAATTCTTGAGCATTACCGCAAAAACAAAAGCAAGAATTTGAGCTTCAGCAGGCGCCTGAACTTATGGAACAAGCTTCAGGGAGAACAGTCATGAGCGCTGTTTTTGAAAAGGTTCGGAGAAGGTTTGCGTTTTCGCGGAACGAGTTCTATTTGTATGTTCAAACGGCGCCTCATCGGTACAAGACTTACAAAATCCCAAAGCGCTCTGGGAAAAAAAAGAGAACGATTTCCCAGCCCTCCAAAGACCTGAAGGCAATACAAAGATTCCTTCTGGCTGAATTCCTTCTCCCAAAGTTCAAGTTCAGTGATCACGCCACAGCGTACCGGAAAGGCCTGAGCATCTGCGACAATGTGACCCCTCACGTATCAAATCGGTTTCTTTTGAAGATGGATTTTGAAGATTTCTTTCCGTCGATCCGAAGCGGTGATTTTGTTGACTATCTTCTCCGCGAAGGTGTACTAGACAATGAATCTGATGCCGAAATGATGGCGAGAATTTTCTTTCAATATCAGGAGGGAGACCTGCGTCTAAGCATTGGCTCCCCTGGATCGCCCCCTATTTCAAACGCGCTTTTGAAGCACTTTGACGACAGTGTGGCCGAATTGATACATGGGAAAGGGATCGCATACACAAGGTATTCAGATGACCTTTCATTCTCAACAAATGAAAAAGACGCCCTCTTCTCAGTGTCCAGAGACATTCACAGACTGACGGAGGAATCCCAAAGTCCTCACTTGAAGATCAACAATAAAAAAACTGTTTTTTCCTCTACGAAATTCAACCGACACATTACTGGCGTAACGATTTCGAACGAAGGAAAAATGTCATTGGGTCGACAGACTAAAAGGAGCCTTCGGACCCGTGTTTTTGAAGCGAAAATCGCTTCGCCGGAGGAGCTAGCTAGCTTAAAGGGCTACCTAGCCTATGCAAATCAGATTGAGCCAGATTTTATTTGTCGGCTTCGGGATAAGTACACGAAGCAAATGTCTCTGGTGGATCAGGCATTTGCAAGTCCACGTCGACACACCGATGAGTAAATGGCTGCCCCCCGTCTTGGAGCAGGCAGATGTGATGCTCCATATTAACTATCAACGTGCTGGATAACCGCATGCTGGTATGTAGCTCAGAGTAGTCAATTGGGCATGCTTTCAAGCCAGCGTTGGTGCTCCTCGCGCAAGCGCAATTCAATTACTTCTAGAGTTCCTGCGTAATCGAGATTGAATGTGCTGCGAGCGGCAAGTTCTGACGCAATAGAAAGTGTTTCCCAAGCAGCGTAGTCGTGAAATGGGTTGAGCCCCATCACGTTTCCTAACGTTTCGTCGCCAGCGTTTGGTAGCGAGATCATTTTTGCAAACAGCCCGATAGCAACGTCCACATTCCAATCCGATATGAAGAGTAGCAATGCGCAAAGTGCGAGAAGAGAAACCGGAACTCCGCGCGACCGGTAATTTACAGGATGAATCTTCTTCGGAAAGTCTGAATTTTCAGCAACAAAGAAGGCAAGGCGTACAGTTTTCTCATAATATGGCTGCAGCGCGACAACATCAAAGACCTCTTGTCCGAAATATTTGCCTGCTAGTATTCTCGCCCGATCGTATGGAACTTCAAAAGAGCTTGCCACTCTTCTTCTTTCGCCTAGCCATTGCAAAAGGTCAAAATGCTCTTCCGTGAACTGATACTTTGCAGCCTCTTCCCAGTTGAAGTTGGGCATTTGGGCATGTACAGGCCGGAAAGGCCATCGACGGTGCGATTGATGTCTCCACAGTTTTTCCATCCAGTCGATGGCATTTGGCGTAGCGGTCACGCGAGTACGCGTCTTGGACTTTATGTCGAAGAACCATTGGCGCATGCCACGGATTGATCCTTGGTCGAATACTTCATTTTCAATCCCCCTACAGACAAGCACACGAACATAACGGGTCTCTGCGCTCCGTTCACTTGCGAAGTCAATCAAGGAGGCGCTCGATTTAATCGGTGATTCACTGCTAAATTCACAGAAAGCGTGGTGAGCATCTTGACCGCTCGGGCTCATAAATCTGAAATGAGGCTGGCGCACTGCCTTTGTGGTCAATCTTGACTTAGCTTCACTTACAATCTGAGCACCAGTAGCTCCACAAGACGAACACACCACATCTTCGCGGATCCACTCTCGTTGCTCATTCGAGATAGCATTAATAGAAGCGGCCCCAATCAGAACCAGGAGCTGCTCCGGGTCAAGTTCTCGACGAAAATGGGATGAGAAAGCCGTTTTAGGCATAACCAATGTCGTCCTTCAATTTTCGTGCAAAATGTGTATGTCGGCGTTTCACCAATAGCCCCTTTTTTTTCGAGCTTCCAACGGCAGTTTTATGCTGCGATGGTAGCCAAGTAGAAAAATACTCCAATAGAGGCTAACGACTACGTCGTTGTGCCGCGTCACAGCATGAAACCTCATCTCATCGCCTTAAAAGCTAGGATTGCAAGTGCCTTTATCTATGCACAGCTGCCGACTGTGTAAGTCTGAACTGCGCTCGAAGCTTTTGGCACCCATGGCGTATCTTGATCACATGAACTAGGTTCTGCGGACTGGTCTAGGCGGACCGACTACGCACTCTAGCATCTATATCTTTCGGGGAGCAACGCTATGCCAAGATTGTCTTGCGGTTCTGCTATCCACCGAACAACCTCGCTCAGATCCGGGAACAGAACAAAAACAGACCGTGAATGTTTAGACTTGTGCTTAGACGTGAATCACGGTACTCCCCGCTTCACACCACAAGGACCTTAGAAATAAGGCAAAAGGCGAGTTGGCGGAGTGGTGACGCAGCGGATTGCAAATCCGTGTACACCGGTTCGATTCCGGTACTCGCCTCCACCTTAATCCGCTGAAAATCTGTGAAAATCCAAGGCACTGCCGACACACGGCACATGTCCCGCAGCGGACCGCCTGGCGGCACGGCGGCCGCCAAGTAGTGCGTTGCAAGCTATAACTGCCGGCACTACCCTTTCAGCCGGAACCGCTGGATCTTGCCGGTCTCCGTCTTCGGCAGCGCCTCGGTGAACACCACTGAACGGGGATACTTGTAAGGCGCGATCACAGCCTTCACGTGGTCCTGCAGACGTTTGACCAGATCCTCCGACGGCACCTGCCCCTCGGCCAGCACCACATGTGCCTGCACGATTTCGCCGCGGGCCTCGTCCGGGGCACCAACCACTGCACATTCCGCCACAGCATCATGCGCCAGCAGCGCCGCCTCGACCTCCGGTCCGGCAATGTTGTAGCCGGCCGAGACGATCATGTCGTCATTACGGGCGGCAAAGTGGAGATAGCCGTCAGGGTCCTGAATGAAGCTGTCGCCGGTGATGTTCCAGCCGTCCTTGACGTAGTCCGCCTGGCGGTCGTCGGCCAGATAGCGGCAGCCGGTCGGCCCTTTCACCGCCAGCCGCCCGACCTCGCCGCGCGGGGCCTCGTTGCCGTCTGCGTCCAGCACCTTCACCTGGTAGCCGCCCACCGGCTTGCCGGTGCAGGCGGGCCGGTGGTCGCTGAACCGGTTGGTGATGAAGATATGCAGCATCTCCGTCGCGCCAATCCCGTCCAGCATCGGCTTGCCGGTCTTGTCCATCCACTCCTGATAGACTGGCGCGGGCAAGGTTTCGCCCGCCGAAACCGCCGCCCGCAGCGAGGACAGATCCGCGCCTTCCTCCATAGCCCGCAGCATCACACGGTAGGCAGTCGGGGCAGTGAAGCAGACCGTTGCCTTGTATTTCTCGATGATCTCGATGAGGTTCGGCGGCGAGGCATTCTCCAGGAGCGTCGCCGCCGCGCCAAAGCGCAGCGGGAAGATCGCCAGCCCGCCCAGGCCAAAGGTGAACGCCAGGGGCGGCGAGCCGACAAACACGTCCTCCGGCTGCACATCCAGCACTTCACGGGCATAGCCGTCGGCGATGATCAGCAGGTCGCGGTGGAAATGCATCGTCGCCTTGGGCGACCCGGTGGTGCCGGATGTGAACCCCAGCAGCGCCACATCATCCCTGCCCGTCTTCACCGCCTCGTAGGTCACCGGCTTTTCCAGCGCCAGCCGGTCCAGCTCTGCATCGTGGTTGGAGGTGCCGTCAAAGCCCACAACCGTATTCAGGAACTTGGAGTCCTTGGCACATGCGACCAGCTCATCCTTCAGCCTCGTGTCGCACAGCGCGTGCGATATCTCGGCCTTGTCGACGATCTTGGCAAGCTCCCCCTTGCGCAGCATCGGCATGGTGTTGACGACCACCGCGCCCGCCTTGGTCGCGGCCAGCCAGCAGGCCACCATTGCCGGGTTGTTGGCGGAGCGGATCAGCACCCGGTTGCCGGGCTTCACACCCAGATCCTCGGTCAGCACATGGGCCAGCCGGTTGGTCCAGTCGGCCAGCTCCTTGTAAGTGCGGTAGCGGCCATTGCCGATCAGCGCTGTATGGTCACCAAAGCCCTTCTCGACCATCGCATCGGTCAGCTCGACCGCGGCGTTGAGATATTCGGGGTAGTCGAACCCTTCCAACAGGAACTCCGGCCACTGGTCCGCTGGCGGCAGGTTGTCCCGGGCGAATGTATCCACGTGGGCTGATGGTCCCAGCATCTCAATTCCCTCCCTGAAAGGCGCCAAGGGCCTGACGGGCGATCACCACCCGCTGCACGTCAGAGGCGCCCTCGTAAATCCGCAAGGCGCGGATATCGCGGTACAGCTCCTCCACCTTCTGCCCCCGCCGCACGCCATCGCCGCCGTGCAGCTGCACCGCCTTGTCGATGACTTGCTGCGCCTGGTCGGTGGAGAACAGCTTGGCCATCGCGGCCTCCCGCGTGACCCGCGCGGCACCGGAATCCTTGGCCCAAGCGGCGCGGTAGACCAGCAGCGCGCTGGCATCCACATCCAGCGCCATGTCGGCGATATGGCCCTGAACCATCTGCAACTCGAACAGCGGCGCGCCTTGCACCTGCCGCTCCGTCACCCGCTGCAACGCCTCGTCCAGCGCCCGGCGGGCAAACCCCAGCGCAGCCGCTGCCACAGTGGCGCGGAACACATCCAGCACCGACATGGCAATCTTGAAGCCCTGCCCCGGTTGCCCCAGCAGCGCGGATTTCGGGATACGGCAATCGGTGAACCGCAGCGTGGCCAGCGGATGCGGCGCGATCACCTGCTGGCGTTCCACCACCTCGAACCCGGGCATGCCAGCGGGAACGACAAAGGCGCTCAGCCCCTTGGCCCCCGGCGCCTCGCCGGTGCGGGCGAACAGCGTGTAGACATCGGCAATCCCGCCGTTGGATATCCAGGTCTTCTCGCCGTTCAGCACATAGTGATCGCCCTCCAGCGTGGCGGTCATGGTGGAATTCGCCACATCCGACCCCGACTGCGGCTCGGTCAGGGCAAAGGCCGAAATCGCCTTGCCGGCCCGGGTCAGCGGCAGCCACTCGGCCTGCTGCTCCGGCGTGCCGAACAGCGAGATCGCCCCGGTGCCCAGCCCCTGCATGGCAAAGGCAAAATCCGCCAGCCCGTCATGGCGCGCCAGCGTCTCGCGGATCAGGCACAGGGTGCGCACATCCAGCGTTTCCCCGGCTTCGGCGCCGCTGTGCCGGGTCCAGCCCGCCGCACCCAGCGCCGCCACCAGCGACCGGCAGGCCGCATCCGTGTCGGAATGATCAATCCCGCCCAGATTCGCCCCGGCCCAATCGTCCAGCTCCGCCGCCAAGGCACGGTGCCGGTCTTCAAAGAACGGCCAGGTTAGAAAGCTCTTGTCCGCCATCCGCGTCTCCTCCCGGTGAACAGGCTGCGCGCCCGTTTCATCTTTCCCAAAATACTCCCGCCGGAGGCATCCGCACCCTCCTCTGGCGCAGGCTCCAGCGGTGCCGCGGCTCAGTCGCCTTCAAACAGCGGCTTTTCCTTCTTCACAAAGGCATGATAGGCGCGCTCGAAATCGGCTGTCTGCATACAGATCGCCTGCGCCTGCGCCTCGGCCTCGATCGCCTGCTCGATCGACATCGACCATTCCTGCGCCAGCATGGTCTTGGTCATCATATGGCCGAAATTGGGGCCGGAAGCGATCCGCTCCGCCCAGCTTTGCGCCTCGGCTTGCAGCTCATCCGCCGGAACCAGCTTGTTGTGAAAGCCCCAGGCGTGCCCCTCCTCGGCGCTCATCGACCGGCCGGTATAGAGCAGCTCTGCCGCCCGTCCCTGGCCGATGATCCGCGGCAGGATTGCGCAGGCGCCCATGTCGCAGCCCGCCAGTCCGACCCGGGTGAACAGGAACGCGGTCTTCGCCTCCGGCGTCGCGATCCGGATGTCGGAGGCCATGGCAATGATTGCCCCTGCCCCGACACAGATCCCGTCAATCGCCGCAATCACCGGCTTGCCGCAGTTCACCATCGCCTTGACCAGATCGCCGGTCATCCGGGTGAAGGCCAGCAGCTCCTTCATACTCATCCTGGTAAGCGGCCCGATGATGTCATGCACATCGCCGCCAGAGCAGAAGTTGCCACCGTTGGAGGCAAGGACCACCGCCTTGACGCTGTCGTCATAGTGCAGATCTCGGAACCAGTCGCGCAGTTCGGCGTAGCTGTCGAAGGTCAGCGGGTTCTTCCGCTCCGGCCGGTCCAGCGAGACTGTGGCGATGCCGTCCTCGATCCGGCACAGAAAGTGTTTCGGGTCCGTGTTCAGCATCACGCCTTGCCTCCGTTTTCCAGACGCCGGGCCACCGCGTCCAGGCTTTCTGTTATTCTCTGCGCCTCATCCGCGGTCAGCCCGTCAAAGGCCGCGTTGATCCAGCCCTCATGCGCGTCTGCCTGACGGGCAAACTCCGCCTTGCCGGCTGCCGTCAGCCGCACCAGGTTGGCGCGCCGGTCACCCTCGACCTTCTCGCGCAGCACATGGCCGTCTTCGACCAGCCGCTCGACAATGCCCGTCACGTTGCCGTTTGAGACTTTCAGAACCCCCGACAACTCGCTCATCTTGAGGCCTTTTTCGTGCTGCATCAGCGCCGCCATCACATCGAACCGCGGCAGCGTGGTGGAGAAGTCGCGGCGCAGGTTCTCGCGCACTTCGCTCTCCACCGCCTTGGTGGCCTTCAGCACCTTCAGCCACAGCCGCAGCCGGTCTTTCGAAGTTGTGCTCAAATCTCCCCTCCCGAAATGGGCAGCGCGCTGCCGTTGACCGAGCCCGCGCCTTCGCCGGCCAGCCACAGTGCCGCCTCCGCCACCTCCGCTGGTTGGATGAACCGGTCCTGCGGGTTGCCGCGGCGCAGGGATTTTGCCGCCTGCTCCTGTGTCATGCCGGTCTTGGCCACGATGTTGTCCAATGATCTTTGCAGCAGCGGCGTCTCAATGAAACCCGGGCAGATCGCATTCACCGTCACCCCGGTTTTCGCCAGTTCCACCGCCAGCGCCCGGGTCAAGCCGACAACCCCGTGTTTCGCGGCGCAGTAGCCGGAGACATAAGGGTAGCCCTTCAGCCCGGCGGTGGAGGCAATAGCAATCAGCCGCCCCCAGCCTTGGTCTTTCATGCCCTGGAGGCAAGCCTGCCACAGATTGAAGACACCGGTCAGATTGACAGACAGCGCCGCCTCGAAGTCCCCCGTGGTCATCCGCTCAAAAGGCTTGGACGGTGCCGCGCCGGCATTGGCCAGCGCAATACTGACCGGCCCGTTTGCCTCAGCGGCCTTAGCCAAGGCTTCATCCAGTGCCGCCCGGTCCGTCACGTCACATACGGCGGGAAAGGCGCCGGTACGGTCCGCCACCTCCTGCAACGGCTCCATGCGGCGGCCCAGGATCGTGACCTTGGCGCCGCCCGCGGCAAACCGTGCGGCCAGCTCGGCCCCAACGCCGGAGCCGCCGCCGGAAATCACCGCATGTCTGCCCGCCACGCTCATGCCCGGATCACCTCCGCCTCACGGTCGGCCAGCCGCCACAGCTGATCGCGGCCCGCCAGATACGGCAGCGGCCAGTCCCCGTGCCGGTCGCCGATCCGGGCTGCCTCGTGCAACGTCCAGTAGGGATCAGCCAGATGCGGCCGCGCCACTGCGACCAGATCGGCCCGCCCCGCCATCAGGATCGAATTGGCGTGGTCGGCCTCATAGATGTTGCCCACCGCCATGGTGGCAATCCCGGCCTCGTTGCGGATGCGGTCGGAGAACGGCGTCTGGAACATGCGGCCGTAAACCGGCTGCGCATCAACCGATGTCTGTCCGGCAGAAACGTCGATGATATCCGCACCGACAGAGGTGAAGGCCCTGGCGATCTCCACCGCTTCCTCCGGCGTCACGCCTTCGTCGCCGACCCAGTCGTTGGCCGAGATCCTGACCGACATCGGTTTGTCTTCCGGCCAGACCGCGCGCATCGCCTGGAACACCTCCAGCGGGTAACGCAGGCGATTTTCCAGGCTGCCTCCGTACTCATCCGTGCGAATGTTCGATTTTGGCGAGATAAAGGACGAAATCAGATAGCCATGCGCCGCATGAAGTTCGATCATGTCAAACCCTGCGCGCTCTGCCATCTGCGCGGCGGCCACGAATTCCGCCTTGATCGCATCCATTTCCGCCCGTGTGATCTCCCGCGGCGCCGGGTTATTGTCCGACCACGGAATGGGTGAGGCCGAGACCGTCTCCCAGTTCCCGTCAGGCAAGGGCGCGTCCATTTCCTCCCAGCCCAGCTGTGTCGATCCCTTGCGGCCCGAGTGTCCGATCTGGCAGCAGATTTTTGCGCTGGTTTCACCGTGGACGAAATCCGTCAGCCGCTTCCACGCCGCTTCATGCTCCGGCGCATAAAGCCCCGGACAGCCCAGCGAAATCCGGCCCTCCGCCGAGACACAGGTCATCTCGGTATAGACCAGCCCGGCGCCGCCCTTGGCACGCTCGCCCAGGTGGACGAAATGCCAGTCCGTCGGGCAGCCATCGACCGCCTTGTACTGCGCCATGGGCGAGACCACGATCCGGTTCTTCAGCTCCATGCCGCGCAGCTTGTACGGGGCGAACATCGGCGGCCGTACAGGCGCATCCGCGGGCGCGCCTGCCTTGTCCTGAAACCACTTCTCAGCGCTTTGCAGCCACTCCGCATCGCGCAGGCGCAGGTTTTCGTGGGAAATCCGCTGCGAGCGGGTCAGCAGCGAATAATTGAACTGCACCGGATCCATGTCCAGGTAGCGCTCGACTTCCTCGAACCACTCCAGCGAGTTGCGCGCCGCCGACTGCAGCCGCAGCACATCCAGCCGCCGCTCCTCCTGATAGCGCTCAAAGGCACGCTCCATCGACGGTTCCGTGGTCAGCAGCTCCGCCAGGGCAATCGCACTGTCAAACGCCAGCCGCGAGCCCGATCCGATCGAGAAATGCGCCGTGGCAGAGGCATCGCCCAACAGCACCACGTTCTCGTGGTGCCACTTCTCGCACAGCACCCGCGGGAAGTTGATCCACACCGCCGCCCCGCGCAAATGCGCAGCGTTGGACATCAGCTGATGCCCGCCAAGGTGATCGGCAAAGATCTCCTCGCAGGTTCGGATGATCTCCTCCTTGCTCATCCCCTCAAAGCCCCAGTTCTCCCAGGTCTCGGCGGAGCATTCGACGATCACCGTCGCGGTGTCGTCGTCGAACTGGTAGGCGTGGATCCACATCCAGCCGTGCTTGGTCTTCTCGAAGATGAAAGTGAAGGCATCGTCGAATTTCTGATGGGTGCCCAGCCAGATGAACTTGCAGGGGCGCACGTCGATTTCCGGTTTAAAGTGTTCCGCGAACTCATTGCGAACACTGGAATTCAGCCCGTCGCAGCCGACGACCAGGTCATATTCCTTCTGATACTCGGCAGCGGTCTTGGCGACGGTCTCGAACTGCAGATCCACCCCCAGTTCCCGCGCCCGGTCCTGCAGCAGCAGGAGCATCTGCTTGCGCCCGATCCCGGCAAAACCGTGGCCGCCCGACACCGTGCGGGTCCCGTTATGGACAACCGCGATGTCATCCCAGTAGGCAAAGTTTTCCCGGATCGCCGCCGCGCTTTTGGGGTCGTTTTCGGTGAGGTTCTCCAGCGCGTCATCCGACAGCACCACACCCCAGCCGAACGTGTCATCGGCCTTGTTGCGCTCGATCACCGTGACCTCGGCGTCCGGCTGGCGCAGCTTCATCGAGATCGCAAAGTAGAGGCCGGCAGGCCCTCCCCCCAGACAGACGACTTTCATAACCATCCTCTCCCGCTCAGCGCTATTTACAGGGATCAGGATAAGCGGGTCCGGAAAAACTTCAAGCCTAAAGTTTTAAGCTTGAAACAAATGACCGCAGGGAAACGGAGCGGCACGGGTCCGGCGCCGCCCCAGAAAGTGCAGAACGCAGATGCGCCCCGCCCGGGGCGGGACAATGGGAAGTGCCGGCAGCCCGCAGCAACTGACAGCCGCGGATTACAGCCCGCGCAGGTACTCCATCACCGCCGGGCGCACCGCCTGGTCGCCGCGGTGGCGCGCGTCCGAGATGATCTTGCGCAGCTCACCCAGGTCCACCCGCAACAGCAGCGACTTCACCGGCCCGATCGAGGCCGGACGCATCGATAGCGTGCGGATGCCCATGGCGGCGAGGCACACAGCTTCGACCGGCCGCCCCGCATCCTCGCCGCAGAAACTGAGCGGCGTGCCGGAGATGGCGCAGCGCTCGACGATCCGCTCAATGAAGCTCAGGAAGCTCACATTCAGCGTGTCATAGCGGCGGCGCACCCGCTCGTTCTCGCGGTCCGCGGCAAAGAAAAACTGCTTCAGGTCATTGCCGCCGATCGAAATGAAGGCCACCTCGTCAAAGAATTTCTGCGGCGCATAGGCGAGCGACGGCGTTTCCAGCATCGCGCCCACCTCCAGGTCCGAAGGCAGCACGTGACCCAGAATGCGCTCGCGCTCGATGGTCTTTTCGACCTCGGCCTTGGCGGCGCGGTATTCCTCGAACTGCGCGACAAAGGGGAACATGATCGACAGCGGCCGGCCCTCGGCGGCGCGCAGCAGCGCCTGCAGCTGCATCCGCATCACGCCCGGCTTGTCCAGCCCCACCCGGATCGCCCGCCAGCCCAGTGCCGGGTTCGGCTCATCCGTGGGCTTCATGTAGGGCAGCACCTTGTCGGAGCCGATATCCAGGGTGCGGAACACCACCGGCTTGCCGTGGGCTGCGTCCAGAACCCGCTTGTACAAGGCCACCAGTTCCGAGCGTTTCGGCATCTGGTTACGGACCAGGAATTGCAGTTCCGTGCGGAACAGGCCCACCCCCTCGGCGCCGGAGCCATCCAGCGACGGCAGGTCCGCCATCAGGCCCGCGTTCATCACCATGTTGATGCGCTGCCCGTCCTTGGTCACTGCGGGCTTGTCGCGGATGGAGGCATAGCGCTCCTGCGCCTGGGTATGCATCGCGATCTTGTCGCGGAATGCGCCGACAACCGTGTCATCCGGGCGCAGATGCACCACCCCCTGGTCGCCATCGACCATGATGTGGTCGCCGTTCAGCGCCTCGGTGGTGACGCGCTTGGCATTCACCACCAGCGGGATCGCCAGTGCCCGCGCGACGATAGCCGCGTGTGAGCCCACCGAGCCCTCCTCCAGCACGATCCCGCGCAAGGAGCGGCCGTATTCCAGCAGATCGCCCGGGCCGATGTTGCGGGCGATCAGGATCGGGTTCTCCGGCAGCTCCGCACCGGTGTCAGCGCCCTGACCGGTCAGGATCCGCAGCAGCCGGTTCGACAGGTCGTCCAGATCGCTAAGGCGCTCGCGCAGGTAGGCGTCCTGCACCTGCGACATGCGGGCCCGGGCCTGGGACTGCTCCTTCTCCACCGCCGCCTCGGCGCTCAGGCCGCGGGCAATGTCCTCTTCCATGCGCCGCATCCAGCCCTTGGAATTGGCAAACATCCGGTAGGCTTCAAGGACTTGCAGCTGCTCCTTGTCGCCATTGCGGGAAACCTCCAGCATCTTGTCGACACCGACCCGCAGCTCCTCAACCGCATTGTTCAGCCGCTCAAGCTCGCGCTGCGGATCATCAGCAATCGGATTGGTAACAATGACCCGGGGCTCATGCAGCCAGACATGGCCCTCCGCCGCGCCTTCCTGGGCGGATGTGCCATGGATCAGCACCGCCTGCTGGTGCAGCGGCGACAACGCCGCGCCCTCGCCGACAAAGGCGCCCAGCTCGGTCATCTCGGCGATCACCATCGCCACCACTTCCAGCGCATAGACCGCGTCTGCCGAAAACTCGCGCGCATCCTTGGACTGCACCACCAGCACGCCCAGCATCTCGCCCAGCCGCTGCACCGGCACGCCCAGGAAGGAGGAATACCGTTCCTCCCCGGTTTCCGGCATATAGCGGAAGCCCTTTGCATGCGGGGCATCCGGCGTGTTGATGACCTTGCCGAACCGTGCCACCCGGCCGACCAGGCCTTCGCCGATGCGCATCCGGGTCTGGTGCACCGATTCGATGTTCAAACCCTGAGTCGCGCAGAGCTCCAGGGTCTCGTCGTCGCGGAACAGATAGACCGAGCACACCTCGGTCCCCATGCTGTCGGCGATCAGATGGGTGATCTTGTCGAGCCGCGCCTGGCCGGCAACATCACTCGCCATCGCCTCGCGCAAGCGGCCCAGAAGCTTCCTGCTTTCGGATTCCGTGGTATCGGCCATTCTCACCCTCTCCCGAGGTCTTCCCCCCGCACGCTGCCGCCCTGATTGCTGCTCCAGAGCGGATACCGCCCAGAGTAGTACGCCTGCGCTCTCTCCTCCACCCACTTGTCCCACCCCAGGATGAAAAGTCCAAGTGTTTTTACTGTATTGCCCGCAATCAGCGCAGCCCGAGCCTGCGCTGTGCAAAATACCGCACAGAACGGCCCAGACACAACAAAGGCGCCGGAAGGGCGCCTTTGCAATTTACCGAATCTCTTTGTCAGATCAGCACTTAACCGGCTTTCTGCAGCTCGAAGGCGTCATGCAGCGCCTGCACGGCCAGTTCCATGTACTTGCGGTCGATCAGCACCGAGATCTTGATTTCCGAGGTGGTGATCACCTTGATGTTGATGCCCTCATCCGACAGCACCTTGAACATCTTTGCCGCCACACCGGATTGCGAGCGCATGCCGATGCCGACCACCGACACCTTGGCCACATCCCTGTCGGCCAGCAGTTCGGCATAGTTCAGCTCGC
Source organism: Leisingera coralii (assembly GCF_049056525.1). Taxonomy (NCBI): domain Bacteria; kingdom Pseudomonadati; phylum Pseudomonadota; class Alphaproteobacteria; order Rhodobacterales; family Roseobacteraceae; genus Leisingera; species Leisingera coralii. The sequence continues at coordinate 132,375 of NZ_JBHUPT010000017.1, forward strand.
CCTTTTCCTTGATCGCCAGCAGCGCCTGTTCGGCGCGCGCAACCTGGTCGGTCGGGCAGGAGAAGGTCATGTCGGTACGGCCATCCTCGGAGACGTCCTGCACGATCATGTCGACGTTCACACCGGCGTCGCTGAGCGTGGTAAAGATGGTGGCCGCGATCCCGGGGCGGTCCGCCACCGACTGCACGGTCAGCTTGGCTTCGTCACGGGAATAGGCCACACCGGCCACAACATTGGATTCCATGATTTCCTCCTCGTCGCAGACCAGGGTTCCGGCCTCGTCGGACTGTTCCTCAAAGCTCGACAGAACGCGCAGCTTCACCTTGTAGCGCATTGCCAGTTCGACCGAGCGGGTTTGCAGCACCTTGGCCCCCAGCGAGGCCAGCTCCAGCATTTCTTCAAAGGCGATCTTGTCGAGTTTGCGCGCCTTGTCGCAAATTCGCGGATCGGTCGTATAGACGCCATCCACGTCGGTATAGATATCGCAGCGCTCCGCCTCGAACGCGGCGGCAAACGCCACTGCAGTAGTATCCGAGCCGCCCCGGCCCAAGGTGGTGATACGGCCCTCCGGGCTGATGCCCTGGAAGCCCGCCACAACCGCCACCTTCATGCCCTCGGCAAACTTGGCGCGGATATTTTCCGGCGGGATGTCCTCGATCCGCGCCTGGCTGTGCGCCGAGTTGGTCATGAGCGGCACCTGCCAGCCTTGCCAGCTGCGCGCGGGGACGTCCATCTCCTGCAGCGTCAGCGCCATCAGGCCAGCGGTCACATTCTCGCCTGAGGATACCACGGCGTCATATTCGCGCGCATCATAAAGCGGTGAGGTCTCGTCGACCCAGCCCACCAGCTCATTGGTCTTGCCGGACATCGCCGACACGATGACGATCACGTCATAGCCCTTGGCCACTTCGACGCCGACACGTTTGGCAGCGCGGCGGATGCGGTCCAGGTTGGCGACAGATGTGCCGCCGAATTTCATCACAAGTACGGGCATATGGAGCGGGTCTCCCTGCGCTTGCGGGTTTCGGTCCCGTGCCTCATATGCGAGCGGCCCTGTAAGGGCAAGAGCGCGCAGCCCCATCCGGCAAGGAAGCTGCGGTTCAGCCCGCCCCTTCGGCGCGGCAAAGCGCCACAACACCCGGCTTGCGCAATTTTTGCCAAAGCGCTGGCCTTCAGCCGCGCCAGAACCTTACCGTGAGAATGGCGTAGACCGCCATCAGCTCCAGCCGCCCGATCAGCATCGCCGCGCTCAGGATCCATTTGGCCGGATCGTTGAGGGTGGAGAAATTGCCTGCCGGGCCGATGGTGTCGCCCAGGCCGGGGCCGATGTTCGCCACAGCAGTGGCCGCGCCTGACACCGCGGTCACGAAATCCAGCCCGGTCAGCGCCAGCGCCCAGGCCACCACCCCCAGGGTGACGACAAAGAACATGAAGAAGGAGATCACCGAGCTCAGCACTTCGGCATCCACCGGGCGCCCCTCATAGCGGGTAATGAACACCCCGTGCGGCGAGCGGATGCGCTGGATCTGGCCGCGGATCGAGGCAAACAGAAGCTGATAGCGGAAGATCTTCACAGAGCAGGCGGTCGAGCCCGCGCAGCCGCCGATCAGCCCGGTGAAGAAAAAGATCATCACCAGGAAGCTGCCCCACTGCATGTAATCGGCGCTGGCATATCCGGTGCCGGACATGATCGAGGTGATGTTGAACAGGGCGGAGCGCAGCGCTTCCTCGCCCCCATGCGGACGCGCGTAATACAGCACCCCTGCCGCAATCGCGACCAGCAGCCCCAGCGTCATCATGAACCCGCGGATCTGGCTATCGCGCAGCATCGGGGTGCCGTGGCCGTTGATCAGCTGCACATAGCGCACGAACGGCAGCGCAGCCAGGATCATGAAGACGGAGGCGGCATATTCCACTGGCCCGGCAAAGGCGCCGAAGGAGGCATCGTAATTGGCAAAACCGCCGGTGGCGATGGTGGTCATCGAATGCACCAGCGCATCAAACGGCCCCATGCCCATCACCATGTAAACCAGCATGCAGACCATGGTCAGCGACACGTAGATCAACGCGATCTGTTTGGCGATCGCCTGCGCGCGCGGCAGGATTTTCCCAAAGGTGTCAAAGGCTTCGGACTTAAAGATCTGCATCCCCCCGACCCGCAGCTCGGGCAGGAACACCATTGCCACGACAATGATGCCGATACCGCCGACCCACTGCAGGATGCCGCGCCACAACAGCAGTCCGCGCGGCAGATCATCCAGCCCCGAAATCACCGTCGAGCCGGTGGTGGTCAGCCCCGACATCGCCTCGAAGAAGGCGTCGACAAACCGCAGTTCGGTCGCGCCCAGCATCAGCGGAATCGCCCCGAACAGCGGCAGCGCCAGCCAGACCGTGGTGGTCAAAAGGAAGGTCTGGCGGATGCTCAGCCCCTCCTTCACGCCATTGGCACAGCTCAGCGCCAGCACCCCGCCGACCAGAATGGTGAACAGCGCGCTTTCCAGGAACACATGCCATTCGCCGCGGCCGTCCAGCAGGTCGACCAGCAGCGGGAACACCATCATGGCTCCCAAGATGACGACCAGAAGGCCGATGACATATCCAACCGGGCGGAGATCCAACATGCGGCGCAGCGTTGGCCCCCCGCGCGGTAAGTGTCAAGTGTGCGGCACTATTCGCCGCTGCCGCTGGTGGCAGGAGCGTTGCGCTGCGGCATCTGCGGCGGCGACGAGGGCTGGCGAGGCCGCTTGGATGATGCGGACTGGGGTGCCTCTGCCTTGGCCGGTGCTTTTGCCTCCGGTGCCGGTGATTTTGCTTCCGGCGTTTTCGCTTCAGACACCCGGGCTTTAGCCTCCGGTGCCTTGGCTTCCGATGCTTTAGCCTCCGGTGCCTTAGCTTCCGGTGCTTTGGCTTCCGGTGCTTTGGCTTCCGGCGCTGCGGCTTTTGGTGTTTCGGCTTTGGCTGCAGGTTTCTCCACCGCCTTGGCCGCCTGTTCCGGCTCGCTCTTGCGGGTTGAGGAGGTGCGGAACACCGCGGGCGCTTCTTTCATCCCCGGTCCGGCGGCCGGCCCGCTCTGCTTGGCGGCCTGATTTTCCACCGCATCCGTCGCTGGTTGCGCTGCTGCCGTTTTGGTCGGCACCGGCTTGGCCGCCGCATTTGCGGCCGCTGCACGTGCCGGCGCCTTTCGCGCGGCGGGCTTGCGGGTTGCGGTCTTGCGGGCCGCGGGCTTTTTCGCGGCAGTTTTCCTGGCCGCCTTGGCAGCCGGCTTTTTCCGGGACTGGGCCTTGGAGGCAGTTGCTGCCTTGGGTTCCGTTTTGGCTTCCGCCTTGGGCTCCGTTTTGACTTCCGCTTTCGGCTCCGCTGCCGGTTCGGCTTTGCCTTCCGGCGCGGTCTCCGCGGCCGCCGGGCTTGCCCCCATCAGCCGCCGTTGCGCCTCCATCATCGAATGCGCCATCCGCATCTGCTCATAGGGGGCCTGCAATGCGGCCTCTGCCGCCTGGCGCCACAGCTTCAGCTGCATGCCGGCTGCAAACCCTGCCCATTCATGCGCCCTTGCCGTCAAACCGGCAATATGGTGAAAGCTCGTCATCTGATACTCCTCAAGTCCTGCACTGGCCTTGCGCCGGGGCTGTTCTGTGTTGTCCGGGCAAGGGTAAAGGGGAGCGGACACCGGATGAGCACCGGGCCGGGTACAGCAGAATTCGGGCCGTCAATTGCAGACACCTGCGTACAAGCTCCCCTGCCCCCGGCAGGATAACCGGGGGATTCGCAGAGCAGGCTAACATGCGTTTCTGCGCAGCGGCATAAAATTTGCGGCAACGCAGAAAATGCCGCAGATCCGGCGGAAACCTGCCTGCAAATCAGGCAGCTCCGCGTTCAGCTCAGCCGTGATGGATCAGGGTGGAGAACAGTTTCGGATCCAGGCTCATCGCCTTGAACAGCGGGCCCTGGGTCAGCACGCTGACCGCATCGTGGCTGTGCAGGCTTTCCTGGTGGCTGGCCACCACCCGGAAATCACCGATCCGCGCATCGCCCTGCAGCGCCTCGCAGAACAGCCGCGCCGCGTCTTCGACAAAGATCGGGTTGGCGGCGTTCAGCTCGGCAAAGGCCTGTTCGTCCTCGCGCTTGACCATAACCTGGGTCTCGGTCGGCACCGCCTTGCGGCACAGCTCGATCAGGTCTTCGAACCACAGGCACTCGCTGCCCGGCACCGACTGCACCGAAATCCGCGCCACCGAGCGCTGCGAATGCGGCGTCGCCAGCTGGCCGCGCGCCTGGCGGGCGTGCTCGGACAGTTCCAGCGAGCACGGGCAGGTCGAGGAATAGACATAGTCCAGGTGCATGATCTTCTCGCGCACCCCGTCATGGTCCACCAGCTCCAGCGCAAAGTCGTAATACTGATAGCCGCTGAGGCCAGACCGCAGGCTTTGCACCCGCGCCGGGAAGGAGAACCGCATCTGGATGCGCGCATCCGGGCTGTCCAGATCGCTCAGGTAGTCATCCAGCGCGTTCGCCATCACTTCAAAGCTGAAGGTGCGCTCCGCGTGCTTGTAGAAGGTGCGCATGATCCGGGACATGTTGATGCCCTTCTTGCCCGCATCCAGGGACACGGTGCCGGTCACGCTGGTCTCCAGCGTCAAGTCGCCGTCGTCGCGGGTGTGGAAGCGGATCGGCAGGCGGAAGTTGGAAATCCCCACATGCTGGATCTGCTCCTGCGCGCCGCGGATCAGGCTGGTCGGCCCGTTCTGCAGGTCGGGCAGCGTCGCGCGGTAGGCCTCGTCCGATTTGAAATCCTCGGGATACTGCCGCGACAGCTCCGGAAAATTGCCAACCTCGCGGCCGGGCAGCAGCCGCGCCACAGCCGGGTCCAGCTCGGCAATCTCGGTTTCGGTCACGGTGCCGGCCCAAGCCCGCAGCACATCCAGCGCGGCGGCGGCTGCCTCGCGGTCCGGAGCCTCTGCGGCGTCGCGGTTATGAATGTTCATCGGCGTTTCCCCCAGTGATACGGCCCATATAGGGTCCGGCAGGCCACCCTCATATACTGTTACGCGGCAATTTTCAAAACGGATCCGCCAAATGCGGCAGAACCGGCGCCTTATCGGACCCCTAACGCCTCCGCAAGCGCCCTTAGCCGCCGGGAACGCGACTTGTAATGCGCCGTCACCAGCACATAGGGCCGCGCCATCTCCATTGCGGGGCCTTGCAGCCGGTGCAGCCTGCCCGCGCGGATTTCGCCGCCCACCACCTGCTCCGGCAGCAGCGCAATTCCCAAGCCAGCCTGCACCAGCGACACCACCGAGGGCACCGACTGCCCGATGGCCGCCGCCGCCAGGTTTTCGCGCGCAATGCCGTGCTGCGCAAAATACTGCCGCCAGCCGGGCACCGAGGAAATCGTCTCGCCCCAGCTGACCTCCACCAGCGGGGCAGTGCCGGTTTCCGCCTGCGGATCGGCTCCGACCGGCACCAGCCGGTCCGTGAAAAGCTCCCGGGTCCGGTGCTCCGGATGCTCGCCGCCATAGGTCAGCCGGGCATCAATGCCCTCAGCCTCCAGATCGATCCTGTCATCCTCGATCCGCAGCCGCACCGTCACATCGGGGCGCGCCTGCGCAAACAGCTTCAGCCGCGCCGGCAGCCACAGCTGCGCCAATGCAGGCGTCGCCGAGATGACCAGCGGGCGGCTTTTGGCGCCTTCGGTCATCGCCTCGGTGAAACTGGCGATCTCCGCCAGCGACACCGCTGCCCTTTGATAGTAATCCCGCCCCGCATCTGTCAGCCGCACCTGGTTAGCCCGGCGCGCAAACAGCTTCAGCCCCAGCCAGTCCTCCAGATTCTTGACCTGCATCGACACCGCCGCCGAGCTCACCCCCAGCTCCGCCCCGGCAGCCGAAAAGCTGCCGCAGCGGGCAGCGCATTCAAAGGCGCGCAGGGCGTTCAGGGGCGGCAGCTTCATGGCGGCACAGTGCAAGAAAACCTTATGCTCGCCAAGGTATTTTGTAGTGGTCAGATCGCGGTCTGGCGCGCAGGCTTGGTGAAACCATCAAGACCCAAGGAACACCTGATGCGCGATATTCTTGATCTGCACCGTTACCCGCTCGACCGCCCGGGCACCCCGGAGTGGCACGCCCTGGTGGACCGCTGCCGCGCCGAACTGGCCGCGGACGGCATGTTCAGCCTGGAAGGGCTGATGAAGCCGGACGTGGCCCAAGCCGCCGCCGATGCGCTGCAGGGGAAGTTCGAAACCGAAAGCTTCCACCACAAGCGCTGGCACAACATCTACTTCATGGACGCGGTCGAGGGGCTGGCCCCGGACCACCCTGCCCTGCAGAAGGTCGAGACCTCGAACTTCACCCTCTGCGCCGATCAGTTCCCCGGCTCGCCGGTTCTGCGGCTCTATGACTGGCCGCCCTTTGCCCAGTTCCTGGCCGCCACCATGGACAAGCCCGCGCTCTACACCATGGACGATCCGCTGGCACGGCTGAACATCATGGCCTACGGCGCTGAGCAGGCGCTGAACTGGCATTTCGACCGCTCCGAGTTCACCACCACCATGCTGCTGCAGGCGCCCGAGGCAGGCGGCGAATTCATCTACAGCCCGGAGCTGCGCAGCGACGAGGACCCGAATTACGAAGGCGTCGAGCGGCTGCTGGCCGGCGAAGACCCGAACATGCGCTCAATCACCCTGGCGCCCGGCACGCTCAATATTTTCCGCGGCAAGAATTCACCGCACCGGGTCGGCACGGTGAAGGGTGAGAAGACCCGGGTGATTGCTGTCTTCACCTTCTACGAACGCCCGGGCGTCCGGTTCACCGACGAGGAGAACATCGGTTTTTACGGCCGGGCCTCCTGACTAGATAGCATTGAAAAAAGAGAGGGGGCTGTCTGCCCCCTCTTGAGCCTCCGGCTCAATTCACCCCCGAGGATATTTTCAGCCAGATGAATAAAAGATCTTCCGGCTGAGGCAGCGTTACGCCTGCGAGGCTTCCAGCGCCGCCTTGAGGTCGGCGATCAGGTCATCGGCATCCTCCAGCCCGACCGAGAAGCGCACCAGGCCGGGGGTGATGCCCAACTCCTCCTTCAGCTCATCGCTGAGGCGCTGGTGGGTGGTGGTGGCCGGATGGGTGGCGATGGACTTGGCGTCGCCCAGGTTGTTGGAGATCACCGGGATGGTCATAGCGTTCAGGAACTTGAACGCCGCTGCCTTGCCGCCCTTCAGGTCCAGCGACAGCACGGTGCCGCCCTTGCCGCCCAGCTGGGTCTGCACCAGCGCGTTCTGCGCATGGGTCTTCAGCCCCGGATAGATGGTGCGCTCCAGCGCAGGATGGCCGTTTAGCGCTTCGGCGATCTTCAGCGCGGTTTCGGCTTGCGCATTCACCCGCAGCGACAGTGTCTCCAGCCCCTTCAGCATCACCCAGGCATTGAACGGGCTGAGCGAACCGCCGGTGTGCTTCATATAGGGTTCCAGCGTGCCGCGGATGTAGTCTTTGGTGCCCAGCACCACCCCGCCCAGCGCCCGGCCCTGGCCGTCGATATGCTTGGTCGCGGAATAGATCACTACATCGGCGCCCTGTTCGATGGCGCGGGAGAACACCGGGGTCGAGAACACGTTGTCCACCACCACCGTGGCGCCAACCGAATGGGCGATCTCCGCAACCGCGGCAATGTCGATCACCTCCAGCGTCGGGTTCGACATGCTCTCGAAGAACACCGCCCTGGTGTCCGGGCGCACGGCTGCCTTCCAGGCCTCCAGGTCGGTGCCGTCGATAAAGGTCACCTCAACCCCGAAGCGGCCCAGCACATCCGCCAGGATATAATTGCAGGAGCCGAACAGCGCCTTGGCCGACACGATATGGTCGCCCGCCCTCATCAGCGAGGTCAGCGCGCCGTTCACAGCCGCCATGCCGGAGGCGGTGGCAAAGGCATCCTCGGCCCCTTCCAGCGCCGCGATGCGCTTTTCGAACATGTCCACAGTCGGGTTGCCGTAACGGGCATAGATGAACTCATCCGGGCCGGTCTCGATGAACCGCGCCTCCGCCTGCTCGGCGCTCTCGTAGACAAAGCCCTGGGTCAGGAAGATCGCCTCGCTCACCTCGTTGTACTGGCTGCGGCGGGTGCCGCCATGCACCAGCTTTGTCCGGCTGTTCCAGTTGTCGCTCATCTTCTGTCTCCTCGCGCCCATAACGCACAAAAAACCCCCGATCGGCCAAGCGAAAGGGGGTCCTTCACGTCCTGACCTCTTTAGCGGGATTGTTTAACGTGGCCCGCAATCCGGTAACAAATCGCCACGATGTGATGCACGGGCTTTACGCATCTTGCGGGATTCGGTCAAGCCGCCGCATCCCCCCGCGTCACACGGATGTGAGCACCGCGGCCCCTTGCCTGCCCGCGCCCCCCATGCTCCTGTGGCCGGGTTGATAGACGGAGGCGCAAGATGCAGGACCCCATCCGGCTTTTCTACTGGCCCACCCCGAACGGCTGGAAAATCTCCATCGCGCTGGAGGAGATGGGGCTTCCTTACGAGGTCACCCTGATCGACATTGGCAAGGGCGATCAGTTCGCGCCGGAGTTCCTGAAGATCTCTCCCGGCAACAAGATGCCCGCGATCATCGACCCGCACGGACCCGGCGGCGCGCCGGTCTCGCTGTTCGAAAGCGGCGCCATCCTGCAATACCTCGCCCGCAAGACGGGACAGTTTTATGGCAAGGATGAGCGCGCCCGGCTCAAGGCGGACCAATGGCTGATGTGGCAGATGGGCGGGGTCGGCCCGATGGCGGGTCAGGCGCATCACTTCCTGAAATACGCGCCTGAGGATCTGCCCTATGCCAAGGACCGCTACCGCAGCGAGGTCGCCCGCCTCTACGGCGTTCTGGACCGGCAGCTGGCGGAGAATGAGTATGCGGCCGGGCCGGACTATACGATTGCCGATATGGCGATCTGGCCCTGGGCCTCGCTCTGGGAAGGCCAGCAGCAGACGCTGGAAGACAAGCCGCATCTTGCCCGCTGGCTGGAGCTGATGTGGTCCCGCCCCGGCGTTGTGGCCGGCCGGGCGCTGCATGCGGATCTGCGCGCTGACCGGTCGGACACCAAGGCGCAGCAGGTTTTGTTTGGGAAGTGACCGTAAAGAAGGTTCCGCCCGGCCGATAGGCCGGGCTGCGCCTGCCTGCCCCCTGGCAGGCGCATTCGCGCCCGCCCAGGCAGGCTCCGCCCTCCACGCGAATTCCGTAGGATGGCCAGCTGCCGGTTACTCCGCCGGGCCGGCCTCTTCCTCGTCGCCGTATTTCTGGAACAGCTGCCCCTGGAACATGAAGAAGGCAAACATCGCCACCGGCAGGCCGAAGGTCTTGAAATAGACCCAGGTCTCGGTGCCCTGGGTGCGCCAGATCAGCTCGTTCGCCACCGCCAGGCCAAAGAAGAATGCGCACAGCCGCCGGGTCAGGATCATCCACCCTTCCTGCTTCAGCGGCATCAGCTCTTCCATCACCACCTTGAGCCAGCTTTGGCCCCGCATCAGGCCGATCCCCAGCAGACCGCCGAACAGCAGATACAGCATCGTCGGCTTCATCTTGATGAAACGGTCGTCGTTGAACCACACCGACATGCCGCCGAACAGCACCACCAGGATGAGCGTGGCAAACTGCATCCGCGACAGATGCCCGGTCAGCTTCCAAAGGGCCAGCGTCGAGGCCACCATCAGCGGGATGAACGCCGCGGTGATGACGATGAAGCCCTTGTATTCGCTGCCGCCGATCAGAAACACCTCATCCTTCAGCTTCAGATAGCCGATGAAGAACAGGACAATCGGGCCCAGTTCCAGCACCATCTTCAGGGTGGGGTTGATCTTCTTTCCGGCCATGGGGCCTCCTGTCAGTTCTGTGCGCGGGCTTTAGCCGCCCATTTCCACTATCACGGCGCCCAGCGCGATCAAAGCCATCAGCGCGATCCGCCGCGGGCCGACGGTTTCCTTCAGCACCAGCCAGCCGATGAGGGCAGCAAACACGGTGGAGGTCTCGCGCAGCACTGCTGCCTCCCCCACCTTGTCCAGCCGCGTCGCCAGCATGATGGCGCCAAAGGACGCAAAGGCCACCAGCCCGCCAAAAAAGCCCCGGATCATCAGCGGCCCCGGTTCGGGCGGCGCAGGCAGGTTCCGCCAGCGCACAAAGGCAATCACCGGAAACACCAGCCCGTCTATCATGAAAAACCACGCCAGGAAGGTGAACGGATCCGCCGTCGCCCGGATGCCATAGGCGTCATATGTGGTGTAGGCGGCCACAAACAACCCGGTGATAAAGGCAAACAGCAGTGCAATCCCGAAGGTGTCGCGGTTGGCTTCCAGGAAAACAAAGTTATAGGCCGCCAGACCAAAGATACCGGCCAGCAGCACCGCCACCCCCAGCCACTGCACCGGGGTGAACACCTCGCCGAACAGGAAGAAGGAGCCGATCACCGTGAACAGCGGCCCGGTGCCGCGTACTACCGGGTAGACCACCGTGTAGCTGCCCTTGGTATAGGCCATTGCCTGGAACAGCTTGTAGAAGACATGGATCACCCAGGCGATCAGAAAAATCACCCACATATGCGGCTCGGGCCAGGGCACCACGAAGAAGGCAAATGGCGCCGCCATCACGCAGTAGGAAAAATCGATCGCCCCGCGCGACAGCCAGGGATCATGCCGCCCCTTCTGCAGCGCGCCGAAGACTGCGTGCAGGAACGCGGCCCAGATCGCCAGGAACAGCGCCGCCTGATGCCCGGCCTCGGTGCCTTCCAGGGAAATCAGCCAATCGCTCAAATGAAATGCCTTTGCGCGGGATGAGAGCGCCGGGGGCTCTGCCCCCGGACTCCCGGGATATTTTCAGCCAGAAGAATGAAGGATCAGTTCTGTTCCAGACCAGTCAGGGCTGCCGCAAACTCTTCCGGATCGAAGGGCGCCAGATCGTCGATCTGCTCGCCGACGCCGATGGCGTGGATCGGCAGGCCGAACTTGTCCGCCAGCGCCACCAGCACGCCGCCCTTGGCGGTGCCGTCCAGCTTGGTCATCACCAGGCCGGAGACATCGGCCAGCTGCTGGAACGTCCCCACCTGGCTCAGCGCGTTCTGGCCGGTGGTGGCGTCCAGCACCAGCAGGGTGTTGTGTGGCGCGGTCTCATCCTTCTTGCGGATGACGCGGACGATCTTGGCCAGCTCCTCCATCAAGTCGGCGCGGTTCTGCAAGCGGCCAGCGGTGTCGATCATCAGAAGGTCAGCGCCCTCTTCCTGCGCCTTGGTCATCGCATCGAACGCCAATGAGGCCGGATCGGAACCTTCGGGCGCGGTCAGCACCGGAACCCCGGCGCGGTCGCCCCAGACCTGCAGCTGTTCAACGGCAGCAGCGCGGAAAGTGTCGCCTGCGGCAATCACCACCTTCTTGCCTGCGCCTTTGAACTGGCTGGCCAGCTTGCCGATAGTGGTGGTCTTGCCAGAGCCGTTCACCCCCACCACCAGCACCACCTGCGGGCGCTTGGCATAGATCGGCAAGGGCTTGGCCACCGGTTCCATGATGCGGGCGACTTCCTGCGCCAGCAGTTCCTTGATCTCACGGCTGGAGACCTTCTTGCCCATCCGCCCCTCGGCCAGGTTGGCGGTCACCCGCAGCGCGGTGTCCACCCCCATGTCGGCGGCGATCAGCAGCTCTTCCAGCTGCTCCAGCATGTCATCATCCAGCGCCCGGCGCGGTTCCGCCGCAGCGCTGCGTCCCATCAGGCGTCCCAGCAGGCCCGGAGATTTCTTCTCCGGCTCCGGAGCAGGCTGCAGCGCAGGCTTGGGGGCCGCGACCGGCTGCGGTGCCGGCTCGGGCTCAGGCTCGGGCTCAGCTACGGGTTCCGGCTGCGGAACCGGTGCAGGCGCTGGCTGCTCCGGCGTCACCGCCGGGGACTCTGCCAGGGCCTCAGCATGAGCCTCTGCGGCCTCAGCCGCGCTGCTGTCCGAGCCCTCTTCGACAATCGCGTCGAGCCCCTGCTCGAGCTTGGAGGAGGATTTGAACAGCCGCTCCTTGAGCTTTGAGAAAAACGCCATATCGGTCTCCGCAAAAGGGTCTGCACCCCACCTAATGCGGATTTACCCGGAGTGCAAAGCGCAAGGCACCGCGGATCTAGGAAAATGCCGCCAGAAAGCCCGCTTGCGCCCCCCAATAGAGCGGCCAGACCGCATAGGGCGTGATCCGGCGCAGCACATGATCTTCCGGCAGGACGAAGGTTTCCGCCGCCAGCACCATGTCCGACAGCATGAAGGCGCAGGCCGCAGCAAAAACCCAGGTTCCGAATGGCAGCGTCAGCGCCGCCGCCCCCATGCCAAGGATGATCGGGATATAGGCCAGCACCGCGCCTTTGAGCGCGCCCGCCCGCGGCGCCAGAATGCGCGCCATCACCAGGCCAAGCACCAGCAGACCCGCCGCGATGACTGCCGGCGGCATCTGCAGCAGCCGCGCCGGATCGCTCGCGGCCCGCGTCAGGAACAGCACCGCATAGGCCAGGTGCCCGGCGGCAAAGGCGCCGACGCCCGCCATGAACGCCCCCTCGCCCTCGCGCGACAGACACAAATCACCCAATGCACACAAGCCAAGCGCCGCAGCCAGCAGCCAGGGCGCCCCGGCCAGCACCGCCGCCAGCGCCAGCAAAGCAACCGAGGCGGTCTTCAGCACGCTGCGCAGCAGCCCGGGCGGCTGCGCTGCCATGATTAGATAAATCAGTGCACAGGCCCCAGCCCCCGCCCAAAGTGCCAGTTCCACCGCCATCTCCTGCCTCCCCTTTGATTTTCCAGCACCTTGTCCCCGCAGCCCGCGCGCCGTCAAAGGTGACCCGGCGGGAGCCGGCACAGAAACCGCTCAGCCAGGCCCAACGCGACGCTTGGTGCCCCCCCGGTCCTGGGGCACAGTGGGTTCATGCGTTCCTTGATGATTCTCCTGCTGGCAGCCCTGCCCGCCCCGCTGACGGCGGGCGAGCAGCTGAGCGCAGGCGAGTTCGACCGCTACACCCAGGGCCGCACGCTGTTCTATGGCTTCGGCGGCTCCCTGTACGGGGTCGAGCGTTACCTGCCAGACCGCCGGGTGATCTGGTCCTTCCTCGATGGAAAATGCCAGGAAGGCAGCTGGTACGAGGAAGCAGGCCAGATCTGTTTCGTCTATGAAAACCGCGACGATCCGCAGTGCTGGACGTTCGAGCTGACCCCCCGCGGGCTGACCGCCCGGTTCGAGGACGACCCGGCCTCGACAGAACTCTACGAGGCCGAGGATATCGGCGAGGAGATGCTGTGCTACGGCCCCGACCTGGGCGTCTGAGGCCGCCTGCAGCGCATCGGGTATTTGAGACCAGAAAGAAGCTGGCGCCCTGCCCCTAGAACAGCGAGCCCTGGCTGCCGCCGCTTTCTGCCGGCGGTTTCGGCGCGGCTTTCCTGGAAGACTGCGCAGAAGCCCCACCGTCCAGATCCAGCGTGCCATCCGCAAATTCGATCTGCAGCGCCCCGGCCTTGGCAGCGGCGGCCCTGGTGGTCAGGATCTCCTCACCCGAACGCACCACCGCATAACCGCGCTCCAGCGTCGCCTTGTAGCTGAGGATCTCCAGCTGGCGGCCAGCGGCGGCCAGCGCCTGGCGCTGGCGGTCGATGCGCGCCGCCTGCGCCGCATCCAGCCGCTGCGCCAGCCGCCCCAGCGCGTCCTTCTGCGCCACCATTTCCCGCTGGATCGGCCGCAGGCTGAGGCGCGAGGACAGGTTGCTCAGCCGGTTGCGCCGCCCCTCAACCAGCTGGCGCAGGGTGGCCGGGCGTAAGGTCGCCGCGGTCTCGCTCAGATGCACCCGCCGCCGCTGCACGCCGCTGATCAGGGCTCCCGGCAGCCGGTCGGAAATCCGGTCCAGCCGCTGGCGCGGGGTTTCCAGCAGGGTATCGGGCTTGGGCAGCGCCCGGGCCAGATCGTTCAGCCGCTGGCGCCGCAATTGCACCGCCTGCCCGGCAGCACGGGTCAGCCGCGCGCCCTGGTTTTCACTCCACGCCATCAGTTCCAGCCGCACCGGCACCGCCAGCTCCGCTGCCGCAGTCGGCGTCGGTGCCCGGCGGTCGGACACGAAGTCGATCAGCGTGGTGTCCGTCTCATGCCCCACCGCAGAAATCAGCGGGATCTGCGAGGCCGCCGCGGCGCGGGCCACGATCTCCTCGTTGAAGCCCCACAGATCCTCGATCGAGCCGCCGCCGCGGGCAACAATGATCAGATCGGGCCGCGGCAGCGCGCCGCCCGGCGTCAGGTGGTTGAAGCCTTCGATGGCGCGGGCGACCTCGGGCGCGCAGTTCTGCCCCTGCACCGCGACCGGCCAGACCAGCACCTTGCGCGGGAAGCGGTCGCGCAGCCGGTGCAGAATGTCCCGGATCACCGCGCCGGAGGGCGAAGTCACCACCCCGATGATCTGCGGCAGATAGGGCAAAGGCTTCTTGCGCTCCGGCGCAAACAGGCCCTCCGCCTCCAGCTGCTTCTTGCGCTTTTCCAAGAGCGCCATCAGCGCGCCCTGGCCGGCAACCGCAACCTCATCAACGTTCATGTTGTACTTGGACTGGGCACCGAATGCGGTCAGGCGGCCGGTGACCACCACCTCCAGCCCTTCCTCTGGCACCACCGACAGGCCGCTGATCTGCCCCTTCCAGGTGGTGCAGGCCAGCACCGAGCGGTCGTCCTTGATGTCATAATAGAGATGCCCCGAGCGCGCCTTGAACACCCGCCCGACTTCGCCCCGCACCCGGATGCGGCCAAAGGTGCTCTCCAGCGTGCGCTTCACCTCGCCGGAAATCTCGGAAACGGTGAACTCAGGGGCATTCTGCCCTGGCTGAGGATCGTCAAACAGGTCGGACATCGGGGCTGCTCTCCTGCGGCTTTTGGCCGGTCTTGTTTTGAAGTCGCGCGCAGCATAGAACGCGCCGCAAGCAAGGCAAGCCCCGGACAGCGCCGGGGGACCTCTCGGCTCAGGCAGATCGGAGAACACGCAGATGAACATCCTTATCCTCGGCAGCGGCGGGCGCGAACACAGCCTGGCCTGGGCGGTGATGCAGAACCCCAAATGCGACAAGCTGATCGTGGCACCGGGCAACGCAGGCATCGCCCAGATCGCCGATTGCGCCGCCCTGGATATCGAGAACGGCGGCGCCGTGGCCGCCTTTGCCGAGGAAAATGCCATCGACTTCGTGATTATCGGCCCCGAGGCGCCGCTGGCCGCAGGTGTCGGCGACCGTCTGCGCGAGGCCGGTATCCTGGTCTTTGGCCCCTCCGGGGCAGCGGCGCGGCTGGAAGCCTCCAAAAGCTTCACCAAGGAAATCTGCGACGCGGCAAACGCCCCCACCGCTGCTTACGGCCATTTCACCGATGCCGAGGCCGCCAAGGCGCATGTGCGCCGGCACGGTGCGCCGACAGTGGTCAAGGCGGACGGGCTGGCGGCCGGCAAGGGCGTGATCATCGCGATGACGGAAGATGAAGCCATTGCCGCCATCGACGGCATGTTCGGCGGCGCCTTTGGCGGCGCCGGCGCCGAGGTGGTGATCGAGGAGTTCATGGAGGGCGAGGAGGCCTCGCTGTTTGTGCTGGTCGATGGCGAGGACGTGCTGGCGATCGGCTCCGCCCAGGACCACAAGCGCGTCGGCGAAGGCGACACCGGCCTCAACACCGGCGGCATGGGCGCCTACTCTCCCGCGCCGGTCTTGTCGGCGGCGGTCGAGGCCAAGGCGATGGAAGAGATCGTCAAGCCCACCATGCGGGTGATGGCAGAGCGCGGCATGCCCTATCAGGGGGTGCTCTATGCCGGTCTGATGATCAAGGACGGGCAGCCCCGCCTGGTGGAATACAACGTCCGCTTCGGCGATCCGGAATGCCAGGTGCTGATGATGCGCCTCGGTGCCCAGGCGCTGGACCTGATGCACGCTGCCGCCGAGGGCCGCTTGGGCGAAGCGCAGGTGAACTGGGCCGACGATCACGCGATCACCGTGGTGATGGCGGCCGAAGGCTACCCCGGGTCTTACGAGAAGTTCTCCGAGATCAAGGGGCTGGACGCGCTGCCCGAGGACAGCAGCAACATGGTGTTCCACGCGGGCACCCAGGAGCAGGACGGCAAGGTGCTGGCTGTTGGCGGCCGGGTGCTGAACGTGACCGCCCGCGGCGAAACCCTGCAGGAGGCCCGCGACCGGGCCTATGCGATGGTGGACGGCGTCGACTGGCCGCAGGGCTTCTTCCGCCGCGACATCGGCTGGCGCGCGCTGGGCTAAGCGGCACCGGCAGCGCTCCCGCCTGCTCCCGGCCAATCGGAGATTGCCCGCCGCAGTTGGGCGTGGCCGGGCGCTGGCGCGCCCGGCGGCAGCGGAGGCTGCGGCGACACGGCAGCGGATTGCCCGGCGGTGCAGGGCAAGTTATCATTCTGCAGCAGCTAAGGATATGGCCATGACCCAAGCCTCTATCCGGGCGTTTCTGCCGCCCTCGCCACGCCCGGCCGGGGTGCCCCGGTGAACACCCCCCGCCGCCTTGCCGGGAACGATCCGTGCCTTCAGGATGTTCTGAACCTGATCCGGCGCAGCTTTGCCTATATGGACGGACGTATCGATCCGCCCTCCTCCATGCACCGCCTGACAGTGGAGACCTTGCAGGAGCAATGCCGGACCGCCGAAATCTGGGTTATCGGCGCCCCGCCGCAAGCCTGTGTTTTCCTGACGCCTATGGACGGCTGCCTGCATATCGGCAAGCTTGCGGTGGACCGGCCGCAGCGCAGGATGGGGCTGGCCCGGCGTCTGGTGAGGCTGGCGGCAGAACGTGCCGCGGCCCTCGGCCTGCCGGTGCTTCAGCTGCAAACGCGTGTCGAACTGGCGGAAAACCATGCTGCCTTTGCCCGGATGGGATTTGTCAAGACAGCAGAAACCGCGCATGAGGGGTTCGACCGGCCGACCTCGATCACCATGCGGAAGCCCGTCCGGCCGCAAGAGGCCCTGCCGGGGCCGGAGGCACCTCAGACGGGCCGCCAGTGAGGCGCCGGCCAGCCGCAACGGCTGCCACCGCGGCGGCCGTGCAACCGCCATCCGCTTCAGAAACCACGCTGGCCCGGAACGCTCCGGCACCGCCAGCCTTGCTGCCGGGGCAGTGGCGTCAGCCGCCCGCGCCGGGTGCCGCCTTACAGGGTGTTCAGATCGCTCAGCAGCAGGAACCGCCTGCGGAACTGATCCAGCATCTCGGGCTCCAGGAAGTCCGCCGGGTGGGTTGTCCCGAAGGCCGCAAAGGCGCGGTCCTTCATCTCGACCAGCTGCCGCTCGACATCCAGCTGCGCAATGCCGGACGGCAGGCCCAGCGCGGTCTCAAAAACAGTGCGCAGCGGCGGCGAACCAATGATGTTGTACCAATGGGCGTTCTCGCTGCCGCCCGCATCCGCAACGCTTTGCAATTCGCGCTCCAGCGCCAGCGCGAGCCGCATGTTGGGATCCGAATTGCCGATTTCGATTTCGAACTGGCGGGTAGAGTAGAGCTCTGCAATTTCCTCTGCAAATCCTTCCGGGTACACCCGGCCGGTCTCCCCCTTGTTGAAGGAAAAGGCATTAGTCATTGCCTTCAAACCGGTATCATAGTGCAAATTCGCGAAAGAAATACTGGACGACAGGTCGGACTCGAAGGCGCGGATCACCGTGTCGAATTCAGTGCTCCGCTTGCTTTGGCCGAACAGGTCCAGCGTTGCCTCGAACAGGCTCAGGTCGAATACCAGGTCCCGTGGATCGGTGAATGTGCCCAGCTTGTCCGTGATCTCATCCGAGAACACCTGCATCTTGCTGACAGGTTCCGGCCATTCGTTCTGGAAGGCATCGGCAAAGTCGTAATAGGCCAGGTTCTCCGGCTGGTTGACGAAGGAATTCGGGTCGGACAGGTCGGATTCCAGCACCTGGCGCAAGTAGTCCTCGCCCCGGTTGCTGAGGTTGAAGGTGTCCAGCGCATCCTCCAGCAGCGCCGGGTTTGACAGCAGCTCCTCCGGATCGGTCATCGCATTGATGTCCGGCCAGCCGAACCCGAAGGCCTCGGACACCGCAAGGTACCGCTTGTCCTCCAGCTGGTTCACAAAGGAATCGGGATCCGTGGTATCCGATTCCAGAACCCGCCGCAGAAAGTCCGGATAGGTTCTTTCCAGATCGAACGTCTCGATGACGGCTTGCAGCAGGTCTTCATCGGCCAGCAGGTCGTCCGCGCTGGCGAGGCCATCGGTATGCTCGTTGAACTCGTTGACCAGTGCCTCGATGCTGTTTTCATATTCCGGCACCTGGCCGAAACTGAATTGCCTGGAAAATTCGGCAAAGCGCGGATCGGACAGCTTGTTGGCAAAGGAGTTGGGGTCCTCCAGATCGGATTCCAGAACTTTCTGCAGAAAGAACTGATTGTTTTCCATCCCTTCCAGCCCCACGTTTCCGAGCGCCTGGCGCAGAAGCGTGCTGTTCGAGAGCAGGTCATCCGGTGTGTTGATACCGGCAAATTCATTCTCCGCCCTGGCGCTGGGCAGCTTGGGGCCGTCCGAACTGCCGAAGCCGAAGGTTTCCGCCAGCGCCTGGTACCGGTTGTCGTTGAGCCGGTTCACAATCGACTGAGGGTCGCTCATATCGGATTCGAGCACCTCCTTGAGGAAGGCCCTGTTGTTGATATCCTCATCCAGGCCAAAGGCGCCCAGGGTCACGGTCAGCAGGTTGTAGTCATCCAGCAGCTGGTCCGCCGACTGAACGCTGGTGATCCTCTGAGTGAAATCCTGCACCGCCCGGTCAAGGACAGGCGATTTCTCGAAAACCTCCTGCTGCTGGTCCCGGGTCCGCTGCAGGAAGGTCCACCCTGCGATGCCGGTGCCGAACACATATGGCGTAAAGCTCACGCTGCTGTCTCCTGTAAAACCGCCCCGGGGCCGCGCGCCCGGATCTGCTCATCCGGCACAAGATAAACCGAAGGTGGTGAATAAACCGGAAACGGACTCCGACGCAGGCCGGCCGGTAGCGGGCTGTCCAGCCATCCCTCACCGGCCCAGGCCGCAGGAGGCCGGAAACGCTCCCGCCTGTTCCGGCCCATCCCCGACGGGACGGGCCTCGCAGTTGGGCCGGGCGCCGCGCCAATGCGCGGCGT
>NZ_JBHUPT010000018.1:0-96147 GCF_049056525.1 Leisingera coralii
GGGCGCCGCGCCAATGCGCGGCGCAGGCAGCGCTCAGCGGCAGGCCAAGGCGTCCTGCACGCCTGTTCCAGGGCGGAAGGGGCCGGTGTCCCGGGTGGAGATTTCGCCATCCTGCAGCCGGGACGCCATGATCCGGCGCCAGTCGCTGCTGACCGTCACCAGTTCCGGCCCCTGGCCGCAGTCGCGGATGCCGGAGGTGATGAAATCCTGGCCGATCCGGTGATTGGTCAGGCCGGGCGCGCTGGCAACCTCGGTGAGCTTGCCGTCCCTGAACCGCCAGATGCGGAGGATCCTGGCCAGATGCGGGCGGTCGATATAGGCGATCTCCACATGCCCGTCGCCGTCCAGGTCCGCGGCGCCGATGGGAGCAAGCCAGCGGTGGCTCTGGCCGATATGCGGGGTTTCGGCAATCTTGCCCTCTGCGCCATACAAGGCCAGCGCGGCACCAAGATTCACATCGGTTTCGACCACCATCACTGCATTGGGGCGGCCATCGAGAGTCAAATCCACCAGGCGCGGCTGCAGGTCTTCAAAGACGTGATCCCCGGGAAGTGCGGTCCTGAAGCCCCGAGCCTCCCCGTTCCGCCCGGAGAAACGCAGAGACAGCCCGGACCATTCGATCTCATCCCCCAAAACCCCGTGTGCATAGCGGTTTGTCGGACCGGTGAATTCGGACGAGTAGATTTCATCCGCCAAACCTGGCGGCCAATGGCCAATGCCGCCGGGGCCTGTTTGCGCTGCAGTCGGCCCGCAGACCAGTGCAAGCCCCCCCAGCAGCCCCAGGCACAGCGCTGCCCAAGCGCGGCGGGCGGAACCGGGCCGGGCGCGCATCCGCAGACGCCGCGCCGCCGGCCCGGCAGCCATCAGATCTGTTTTTCGGGCATATGCACCACCAGACCGTCCAGATCGTCGGTCACCTTGATCTGGCAGGTCAGGCGCGAGCGGGCCGGATCGGGCTCGTAGGCGAAATCCAGCATGTCCTCTTCCATGTCGTCCTTGGCGGGCAGCTTCTCGACCCAGTCCGGCGCGATATACACATGGCAGGTCGAGCAGGCGCAGGCGCCGCCGCAATCGGCCTCGATGCCCGGAATATTGTTGTCGCGCGCGCCTTCCATCACGGTCAGCCCGCTGGCGACATCCACAACATGGCTGGTGCCGTTGTGCTCGATGTAAGTGATCTTTGCCATTGTCAGCTCTCTTCCCTTTTCCGGTACTTGGACGACTGTGTAGCCAAGCCCCTGCGCCGGTGCCAGCCCCAATTGCGACCCCGGGCTGCCGCTGCTGGACTTTCCAGGCAGATGTTCTATATTTGTTCACTCCGGAAATTTCTCAACCGCGGAGCCTGTTTGCCTCATGCCAGCCCCCTCTGCAGCCGCCTCAGCCCCGCCCGCCGCCGCACCGCCCCCCGCAGCGGCCGGCCGTGCCCGGCCCTGGCCGCGCCCGCCGCATTGCCTGCCTGCCGCCCGGCTGCAGGAGCCGCCGGAAAACGCCCGCGTCACCGTCGCCGGGCTGGTGATCCTGCGCCAGCGCCCCGGCACCGCCAAGGGGGTGATCTTCGTCACGCTCGAGGACGAAACCGGCGTCGTCAACGTGATCGTCTGGCGCAAGATCTACGAGGCCTTCCGCCGCGCGGTGATCTCCGGGCGGCTGTTGCGCGTCACCGGGCGGCTGCAGCGGGCGCATTCGGTCACCCATGTGATTGCCGAGACGGTCGAGGATATCTCCCCCATGCTCGACCTCCTGCTGGCGGACCAGGGCCGCCAGGACGATCCGGCCTTTGCGCAAGGGCCGGAACTGGGCTAGGCTGCCGCCAAAGCAAAAGCGCCCGGCACGGACAGGGGCGCCGACCTGAGGCACGCTGACAAAGGCATCCGGGCATGACGCCACCCCTCCACACACCCTGCAGGCGCCTTGCGCCCGCGCTGCTGCTGGCCGCCCTGGCGGCGCTGACCGCCTGTGTCCAGCCGCAGCCAGGCAGCCCCGGCAGCAATGTCTCCCGCGACGGCCGCTACGCGCCGCCCGGCGCGCCGCCGGACAGCTGCTGGAGCAAGCACACCTCTCCCGCGGTGATCGAAACCGTCACCAGCCAGGTGCTGGCGGAACCGGCACAGCTGGACAGCAGCGGCCAGGTCATCCGCCCCGCCATCTTCCGCACCGAAACCAGCCAGCAGATCGTGATACCGCGGCAGGAGCGCTGGTTCGAGATCCCCTGCCCCGCCACGATGACCCCGGATTTCATCCGCACTGTGCAGCGGGCGCTGGCGGCCCGCAGGCTCTACCGCGGCCCCATTCACGGCCAGATGGACATGGCCACCCGAAAGGCCGTGCAGCGCTACCAGGCGCCGCTGGGGCTGGACAGCGGCACCTTGTCGCTCACCTCCGCCCGCAAGCTGGGGCTGGTGGCAGTGGCTGGCTGAACCAGCCGGTTCAGTTCCCCGGTTCCCCGGCAGCAAACCCTCTGCTAAGGTCCGCCGGACTGGGCTCCAGACGCAAAGAGATTTGGCCATGCTGAAAACCCGCCTGCCCGATACCGGCTTCCTTTCCGGCGCCTCAGGCCCGCTGCGCCGGATGCTGGAAAGCCAGGCCACCGAGGTGCGCCTGCGCCAGGGCGAAGTTCTGTTCGAGCAGGGTGACCCGGGCGATGCGCTTTATGCCCTTGCCGAGGGCGCGCTGGAGTTCTCGGTGCTCTCCGCCTCGGGCCGCAAGCTGTCGCTCGACATGATGCGCCCCGGCGCGGTGTTCGGCGAGATCACCCTGTTCGACCCGGGCGAGCGCACCGCCACCGCCATCGCCGCCGAGCCCAGCCGGGTGCTGCGCCTGCGCAGCGGCGACGTGCTGGAGCAGATCCGCCAGCACCCCGACCTGGCCGCCGACCTGCTGCGGCTGGCCGGGCAGCGGATGCGCTGGATGAACACCCAGCTGAACGAGCAGGTGTTCCTGCCGATGCCGGTGCGGCTGGCGCGCAAGCTTCTGTATCTGGCGCCCGAGGGCAGCGACGGGCGGGTGGCCCTGTCCCAGGCCGAGCTGGCGGAATTTGTCGGCGCCACCCGCGAGGCGGTCTCCAAGACGCTGGCCGCCTGGAAGCGCAGCGGCCTGGTCGGCATCAGCCGCGGCGGCGTGCAGATCCTCGACCGCGCTGAGCTGGCAGTCCTGGCGGAGCCGGATTCCATCTGACCTTGAAATTTTCTCACTGCTGTGGCGGGAAATACCACGCTCTGTAATCCGGGTT
Organism: Leisingera coralii; assembly: GCF_049056525.1. Lineage (NCBI taxonomy): Bacteria > Pseudomonadati > Pseudomonadota > Alphaproteobacteria > Rhodobacterales > Roseobacteraceae > Leisingera > Leisingera coralii. The sequence continues at coordinate 3,230 of NZ_JBHUPT010000018.1, forward strand.
ACAGAAACCTTGGCGCTGCCGCACCATAACCGCTTCATAGTCAGCCATTATCCGTTCCATCCCAATGGCTGCCTGTCCAACAAGAGCCATGTGCCCGCCAGCACATGGCTCTTCCCTTGTTTGGCGGCCTCGAAATGCCCGGGCGGCCGAGCAGGAGACGCACCACCACCGAATTTGGAGGGCACCGGAATTCTGCGAGAATTCCGGCCCGGAAAAGACGTGTTTTCCGAGCCGTTTCCCGCGCCGGGAAACGGTTCCCCGCCAGCCACTCAGCCAAGGGTCTCTTCCGGGTATCAAGGGGACGGCAGAAACGAAGCAAGGCCGGGCAACAGCCCCGGCCTTGCCTGTTTGCTCCGCGGATTGGATCCGCCGGTTTAGTCCGCCAGGTTCAGCGCCACAAAGCGCGGCTCGCCGCCGCGGCGCACCAGCAGCAGCAGCGACTTGCGGCCCGCTTCCCTGGCTTCCTCGACCCGGGCTTCCAGCTCGCTGATCGAGCCAACCTTCTGCTGGCCCGCCTCGGTGATCACGTCACCGGCGCGCAGGCCCTTTTCCCAGGCCTCGGAGGTCTCGTCCACCGACAGGATCGCCAGCCCCTCGACATTTTCACCCACGTTCAGCTCGCCGCGCAGCTGGTCGGTCAGAACGCCAACCGACAGCCCCAGCAGCTCCTTCTCGGAGACATCCGGCTTGCTGCCGCCGCTCTCCGGGGTGGAGGAGCCGCGCTCCGCATCCTCGCGGCGGCCCAGGGTCACCCGCAGGGTTTCGGTCTTGCCTTCGCGGTAGACCACCACCCGCACGGTCTTGCCGACCTCGGCGTTGCCGACCTGGCGCACCAGGCCGCGGGTGTCGCGCACATCAACGCCGTCAAAGCTGACGATCACATCACCGGCCAGCACCCCTGCATCCTTTGCCGGGCCGTCCGGCACGTCGGTCACCAGCGCGCCGCGCGCCTTGTCCAGCCCGATCGCCTCGGCCAGATCGGCATCCACATCCTGGATCTTCACGCCCAGCCAGCCGCGGCGGGTCTCGCCGAATTCCTTCAGCTGGTCGACCACCTTGACCACCACATTGGACGCCATCGAGAAGCCGATGCCGATGGAGCCGCCAGTGGGCGACAGGATCGCGGTGTTCACGCCGACCACGTCGCCATCCATGTTGAACAGCGGCCCGCCGGAGTTGCCCCGGTTGATCGCCGCATCGGTCTGGATGTAGTCGTCGTAGGATCCCGAAAGCTCGCGGTTGCGGGCCGACACGATCCCCGCGGACAGCGAGAAGCCCTGCCCCAGCGGGTTGCCCATCGCCACCACCCAGTCGCCGACACGGGCGGTGTCGCTGTCGCCGAACTTGACGTATTTCAGCGGCATCGGCGCCTGCACCTTCAAGAGCGCGATATCGGTGTTGGGATCGGTGCCGATCACCTTGGCCGGCAGCAGGTCCTTGGGCTGGCCCTCACCCGGGTAGAACTCGATCTCGATCTCGTCGGCGCCATCGATCACGTGGTTGTTGGTGACGATGTAGCCATCCTCGGAGATCACAAAGCCGGAGCCCAGCGCCGAGGAGCGGCGCGGCCGGTTGCCATTGCCATTGCGGTCCTGGAATTCCCGGAAGAAATCCTCGAACGGCGAGCCTTCCGGCACGATGCCCTGCGGCCCGGTGCGCCCTTCCACCACGGTGGTGGTGGTGATGTTGACCACCGACGGGCTCACCCGCTCGGCCAGCGGCGCCAGGCTCTCGGGCCGGGCCATCGCGGTCACCGCCTGCATCAGCAGAACCGCCATGCTCAGCACCGCAAGCCAGACCATGCGCATCATCGCGCCCCTGCCGCTTGCCTGGCCGGAAATTGCAATTGCCTGTGGCTGCACGGAACTACTCCTTGTCATGTTTAATTTTTCTCCTCCCCCGGCCCGGCGCAAACGCCAGGCATGACCGGGGAAGTCTTATGGACCCAATGTAGGAACTTCCGCCCGGCCCGCAACAAATGTTGCAAGGAATAAAGCCGCCGTGACCCGGTTTTCCGGCCGCAGCCGCGGGCGCGTGCCCTGCTGGCGCCATCCTAGCAGGGAAAGATTACCTTTTCGCTGAAATTCTGCGTGTGCCGCAGCGCGCCGCAAAGGCCTGTCAGAAGCCGAGCAGGAAAGCCAGCCAGACCAGGATCAGCCCCAGCGCCAGCGCCGCCAGCCCGGCATTGCGGCGCTGCTCCTCGCTCAGCATCCGCAGCATTTCCAGCAGACGCTCCACAAGCGAAGGGGCCAGTGCGTACACCAGCCCCTCTGCAATCAGCACCAGCCCGAGGGCCAGGAGGACGAACCCCATTACTGCGTCGCCGTCTTGCCGCCCGAGGATTTCAGGTAGTCGAAAAACTCGTTGTCGGGCGACAGCACCAGCGAGGAGTTCCCCGCCAAGAGCGAATTCGCATAGGCGTTCAGCGAGCGGTAGAATTCAAAGAATTCCGCATCCCGGCCATAGGCCTCGGCAAAGATCGCGTTGCGCTCGGCGTCCGCCTCACCGCGGATCACCTCGGCCTCGCGCTCCGCCTCGGAGACCAGTTCGACCTCGGTCCGGTCGGCCTGGGCGCGCACCCGCTGCGCCGCCTCTTCACCGCGGGCGATCTCGTCCGCCGCTTCCCGCTCGCGCTCGGCGCGCATCCGGGCAAAGGTGGCTTCCAGGTTGGCCTGCGGCAGGTCGGTGCGCTTCAGCCGCACGTCAATCACCTCAAGACCCAGCGCCCGGGCCTGGGCAATCGCGCCATTGCGGATCCGCAGCATCAGCGCGGCCCGGTCCGACGACAGGATGTCGTTGGAGCTGACGGAGCCCAGCACCTCACGGGTCTGCGCCCGCATGATCTTGTCCAGGCGCGATTCCGCGGCACCGATACCGCCGGCACCCACCGCCTGGCGGAAGGTATCCACATTGGCGATCCGGTAGCGCGAGAACGCATCCACGATCAGGCGGCGGTCATCCAGCGGGGTGACCTCCAGCGGACCGACTTCCAGGCTCAGAATGCGGTCGTCGTACCGCACCACGTTGTCGATCACCGGCACCTTGAACGCCAGGCCCGGGGTTTCCTTGATGTCGACAACCCGGCCAAAGCGCAGCACCAGCGCCTTTTCACGCTCGTCCACGATGAAGATCGCCGACAGCACTGCAATTGCCGCAACCACCAGGACCGGCAGAAGAAGAGTCGATTTCCGCATCAGTTGCCCTCCTGCGGCTTGCGCAGCTCATTGAGCGGCAGGTACGGCACCACGCCTTGCCCTTGGCCGCCTCCGGTTTCATCCAGAATGATCTTATCCACGCGGCCCAGTACTTCTTCCATGGTTTCCAGGTACAGGCGCTTGCGGGTCACTTCCGGAGCTTTCTGGTACTCCGCCAGAACCGCGCTGAAGCGGCTGGCCTCACCCTGGGCCTCGTTCACCACCTGGGCGCGGTAGGCTTCGGCCTCTTCCAGCGTCTGCGCCGCCTGGCCGCGGGCGCCCGCCAGCTTGCGGTTGGCATAGGCGTCGGCCTGCTTCTCAAGCCGGTCACGCTCCTGCCCGGCCGATTGCACTTCGCGGAAGGCGTCTTTCACCGGCTCCGGCGGGTCGGCGCCGTCAAAGTTCACCCGGATGATGTTCACACCGCTGTCATAGCTGTCCAGGGTCGCCTGGATCAGCTCTTCCAGCCGGGCGGTAATGGCGCCGCGGTCGCGGTTCAGGATCGGTGCCAGCTCGGACTGGGCGATGATCTCGCGCATCGCCGATTCCGACACCGCGTTGATGGTCGAGCGCGGGTCGCGCAGGTTGAACAGGAACTGGGCCGGATCGGAGATGTTCCAGACCACCTGGAAATCGACGTCGATGATGTTCTCGTCACCGGTCAGCATCAGGCCCGCATCCGAGCCGCGCCCGCCGGCGCCGATGTTCTCGGTCTGCTCGACCCGCACCGGGATCACCTCATAGGTGACCAGCGGCCAGGGGGCAAAGTTCAGGCCCGGCTGGCCGGTGTCCGAATACTCGCCCAGGAACAGCTCCACCGACTGCTCTTCCGGCTTCACGGTGTAGATGCTGGCAAAGCCCCACAGGACCACTGCGGCAACAGCCGCCAGGCCCATCGTGCCCTTGGTGAACAGCGGCGCACCGCCGCCCGGGCCGCCGCGTCCGCCGCGGCCGCCGCCAGCGCCGCCGCGCCCGCCCATCAGCACGCGCAGCTGCTCCTGGCCTTTCTTCACCAGCTCATCGATTTCGGGGATCTGGGGTTCGTCCGGCTTGCGGCCGCCGCCGCCATTGCCGTTGTTGCCCCGCTTGCCTCCTCCGCCGCCGGAGGAGCCGCCGCCCCCCCATGGGCCACCGCTATTGCCCGCCATTTCACTCCTATCCGTTTGCTGCCGCCCATGATCATTCATTACAGGCGGCATGTGTTGTCAGTTATTGCCGGTGCAGCGTCTCAGCTCGAGCGCACCGGAGTCTTCAGCGTTACCAACTCTTCCGACATTGTCGGGTGCACCGCAACCGTGCGGCCGAAATCTTCCTTGGTCGCCCCCATTTTTACGGCGATTCCGGCCAGCTGGATCATCTCTCCGGCGCCGGGTGCGACGATATGGCAGCCCAGCACCTTGCGGGTTGCCTTGGAGACGATCAGCTTCATCAGCACCCGCTGCGCCCGTCCGGCAAAGCTTTGCTGCATCGGCTTGAAGGAGGTTGCATAGACCTCGACCGGCTCCTGCTCGCTTGCCTCTTCCTCGCTCAGCCCGATGGTGCCCATTTCCGGCTGGGTGAAAATCGCCGTCGGGATCAGCTCATGGTCGGGGCTCGTGGGGTTGCCCTTGAACACGGTCTCGACAAAGGCCATGCCCTCGCGGATCGCCACCGGCGTCAGGTTCACCCTGTCGGTCACATCCCCGATCGCATAGACCGACGGCACCGAGGTCTGGCTGTACTGGTCAACGACGATCTCGCCCTTGCGGCCGCGCTCCACGCCCAATTCCTCCAGGCCGAGGTTATCGGCATTGGGGGTGCGGCCGGTGGCATACATCACCTTGTCGAACAGCCGTTCCTGGCCATTGGTCGACTTGACCCAGATCTTATCACCTTCCTTGCGCATCTCCAGCACGTTGGTGCCCAGATGCACATCGATGCCCGCCTGGCACATCTCCTCGGAGATCAGCCCGCGCGCCTCGTCGTCGAAACCGCGCAGGATCTGCGCGCCGCGGTAATACTGGGTGGTCTTGACGCCCAGCCCGTTCATGATGCCCGCAAACTCGCAGGCGATATAGCCGCCGCCAACGATCAGCAGGGTTTCGGGCAGCTTGTCCAGGTGGAACATCTCGTTCGAGGTGACCGCCAGCTCGGAGCCAGGGAAGTCCGGCACCGACGGCCAGCCGCCAGTGGCGATCAGGATGTGCTTGGCGGTCTTGCGGGTGCCGTCGGCCAGCTCAACCGTGTGGGCATCAGCCAGTTTGGCGCGGCTGTCAAAGCTCTCGACGCCGCTGTTCTTCAGCAGATTGCGGTAGATGCCTTCCAGCCGGTCCAGCTCGGCGTGCAGCTTGCCCTTGAAAGCGTCCCAGTTGAAGGCGCCGGGCTGGATGTCCCAGCCATAAGCCTGGGCATCCTCGACCATGCCGGCGTATTCGGAGGCGAAAACCATCAGCTTCTTCGGCACGCAGCCGCGGATCACGCAGGTGCCGCCATAGCGGTCCTCTTCGGCCAGCGCCACCTTGGCGCCTTCCTGCGCCGCAACACGGGCTGCCCGCACCCCGCCAGAGCCGCCGCCGATGACAAACAGATCGTAATCAAAGCTCATGAATATCCGCCCTTTGCATGTCTTGTGCTGGTATCCCACAACGGAGCACCAAACGCCATATGCGCAAGTGGGCGTTCTTGCACCGCTTTCAACCTTTTGCATTGAATTTGCACAGGGTTGTGAGGCGGAAAACCCGCATTCCGGCAAGCCGCGGACGGCGCCCATCCCCTGCGCCAGGGCCACCGCATCCGGAGGAGGCGGAGTTCGGCGCGAATTCCGTCCTGAAATCCTGCGAGGATTTCAGGCCCGTTTCAGCCGGCCGCCTTTAGTTTCCCCTCCCCCGGTTTCCGCGCCGGAAACCGGGCCGGATTCCTCGCAGGAATCCGGCTTGCAGCACGCTAACCCTGCCTTTGAAGCAGCGGGGCGCAGCCTTGCCCTCCGGCCGGTTCAGTCCTGCAGGTCGGTGAACAGGTTATCGTTCTCGACGAAATCCAGCTTGTCCTTCTCGACGGTGCCTTCATTGATGTCGCGCACCTCGACCCGGCCGTCGCCATAGCCGATCACCACGGTGTCGCAGATGTCGATGAACAGCCCGTTCTCGATCACGCCGGGGATCTGGTTCAGCACCAGCGCCAGCTGGCGGGCGTTGCCGATGCGGTTCAGGTGCAGGTCGAGGATATAATTGCCCTCATCGGTCACGAAGGGCGCATCGCCATTCATCCGCAGGGTGGTGGTGCGGCCCATCACGTCCATCGACACCAGGGTTTCCTCGATCAGCGCCTGGCTGCTCTGCCAGCCGAAGGGCAGCACTTCCACCGGCAGCGGGAAGGCGCCCAGGGTCTCGACCGATTTGCTGGCATCGGCAATCACCACCATCTGGTCCGAGGCGGTGGCGACGATCTTCTCCTGCAGATGCGCGCCGCCGCCGCCCTTGATCAGGTTCAGGTCGGCATCGAACTCATCGGCGCCGTCGATGGTCATGTCCAGCCACTTGGCCTCATCCAGCGACACCACGTTGATGCCCACGTCGCGGGCAAGCGCCGCAGTGCGCGACGAGGTCGGCACGGCGGTGATCTTCAGCCCGTCCTTCTGCACCATCTCGCCAAGGCAGCGCACCAGCCAGGCCGCGGTGGAGCCGGTGCCGAGGCCAACCCGCATCCCGTCCTCCACCATTTCGGCCGCCCGCTTGGCAGCTACGAATTTCGCCTTGTCGATGGGCGACAGTTCTCCGGTCATGTGTTCGGCTCCGTGAAACGCGTTTGCGGCGGTTATAGGCAGTTTGCCGCCCATGTGCGAGAGGGGTTTTGCGGCGGTTATCCGGCGCCCGGCTGGAAATCCCGGGGCAGCGGCCTAAAGCTCTTTTACCTAGGGGACCAATTTCATGCTGAACTTTGACGAAGAGACCACACGCCTGCTCGAGGACGCCTATCAGGGCGCCGATGTGTCGCAGCGGCGGCGGGCGACATTTGACGCGCTGGCGCCGGAGCCGGGCGAGCGCATCCTGGACGTCGGCTGCGGCAACGGGCTGCTGACGCTGGAACTTTCCCGCGCGGTCGGCCGCGGCGGCCATGTCACCGGGCTGGACGCCAGCCCGCAGATGCTGGCCGCCGCCCGCCAGCGGCTGGACGGGCGCGGCAACACCACCCTGACCGAAGGCGACGCCGCCCGGCTGCCGTTTGACGAGGCCAGCTTCGACAAGGCCGCGGCGCTGCAGGTGTTCGAATACCTGACCGACCGCCGCCCGGCCCTGCGCGCGCTGCACAAGGTGCTCAAGCCCGGCGGCCTTCTGGTGGTGGGGGACATGCACTGGGACACCCTGGCCTGGCACAGCGACAACACCCGGCGCATGGAACGGATGCTGGAGGCCTGGGGCCGCCACATGGCGGTGCGAGATCTGCCCGCAAAACTGCCCGCCGAGCTGCGCAGCTGCGGCTTTGAGGTCCGCCAGACCCGGCCGCTGACCGTCTGTGACACCACCCTGCGCCCCGACGGGCTGGCGGCGATGATGATCCAGCTGATCCGCGCCTTTGCGGTGGATATCGGCGCCACCGACGCCGACGACGCCGCCGCCTGGGCCCGGGAGCAGCAGGAGCTCGCCGCAGAGGGGCGTTTCTTCCTGTCGCTCACCCATTTTGTCTGCACCGCGCGCAAGCAGTAAGCACCTGAGCCGCAGGCAGCTTTCCGCCGCCGGGCAGCGCGGCGGCGAAACATGCATCACAAAGGCGGGTTTCCTATTGGAAACGCCGGAAACGGACACATTTACTGCGCGTCTGCGTCATATCATTGCGCCATGAAACCCGAATACCGCCTGCATTACGCCCCCGACAACGCCTCACTGGTCATCCGGCTGGTGCTGGAGGAGCTTGGCCAGCCTTATGAAACCGTGCTGGTCGACCGCCGGGCAGAGGCGCAGAACAGCGCCGAATACCGGGCGCTGAACCCGGGCGGGCTGATCCCGGTGCTGGAAACTCCCGACGGTCCGGTGTTCGAGACCGCCGCCATCCTGCTGTGGCTGTCCGAACGCCATGGCGCGATGGCGCCGCAGCCCGGCAGTGCGGACCGCGCACCGTTCCTGAAATGGCTGTTCTTCGCCTCCAACACGCTGCACGCCGACCTGCGGATGCTGTTCTACCCCGAGAAATACATCGGCCCCGGCAAGGGGGATCAGGCCCAGCTGCAAAAGGTGCTGCGCCAGCGGCTGCATGTGCATCTGACCAATCTCGACCAGGCCGCAGCCGACCGCCCTTCCTGGCTCGGCGCGCCGCAGCCGTCGGTTCTGGACTATTACCTGGCCTGCCAGATGCGCTGGATGGCGCTTTATCCTTCCAGGGCCGACAAATCCTGGTTTGTCATGGCCCATTACCCCAGCCTGCAGCGGATCTGCGCCGGGCTGGAGGGCCGCCCCGCCGTTACCGTGGCACGCGAGGCCGAGGGCCTCGGCGCCACCCCGTTCACATCCCCGGCCTACGCCAATCCCCCAGAAGGATCAGCCACCTAATGTTCCTCTCCGTTTTCGACATGTTCAAAGTGGGCATCGGCCCGTCGTCCTCCCACACGATGGGGCCGATGGTCGCCGCCGCGCGGTTCCTCGACATGATGCGCGCCTCGCCCTTTGAATTCCACGGCCTGCGCGCCTCGCTGCACGGCTCGCTCGCCTTCACCGGCGTCGGCCACGCCACCGACCGCGCCACCATCCTGGGCCTCGGCGGCTTTGTCGCCCATGACTATGATGACGAGAAGGCTGAGGCCTTCCTGGCGGAGCTGGCCAAGACCCACACCATGCACCCCGAAGGCTTGGGCGAGCTGCACTTCGACCCCAAGGCCGACATGATCTTCGACTACGATCACGCGCTGCCGGGCCACGCCAACGGCATGATCCTGATGGCCACCGACGCCCAGGGCGACGTGATCCTGAAACAGGTGTTCTACTCGATCGGCGGCGGTTTTGTCGTCACCGAAGAGGAACTGGCGGCAGGCAAGGATACCGACGAGGGCGACCCGGTCCCCTACCCGTTCAAATCCGCGGCTGAGATGCTGGAGATGGCCAAGGCCAGCGGCAAGTCGATTGCCGAGATGAAGCGCGCCAACGAGATCTCCCGCGGCTGCTCCGAGAGCCTCGCCAAGGGCACCGCCCGCATCTGGCAGGTGATGAACGACTGCATCAACCGCGGGCTGGAGCGCGACGGCATCCTGCCCGGCGGCCTCAAGGTGCGCCGCCGCGCCAAGGGCATCTATGATGCGCTGATGAAAGAGCGCGGCATGAACCTGACCGCGCCGCACACCATCAACGACTGGATGAGCGTCTACGCGATGGCGGTGAACGAGGAAAACGCGGCCGGCGGCCAGGTGGTGACCGCGCCGACCAACGGCGCGGCAGGCACCCTGCCCGCGGTGATCCGCTACTACCTCGACCACGTGCCGGGCGCGTCGGAAAGCCATGTCGAGGACTTCCTGCTGACCGCCGCCGCGATTGCCGGCCTGGTCAAGTATAACGCCTCGATCTCCGGCGCCGAGGCCGGCTGCCAGGCTGAAGTCGGATCGGCCGCCGCCATGTCCGCCGCGGGCCTGTGTGCGGTGATGGGCGGCACGCCCGAACAGGTTGAAAACGCCGCCGAGATCGCGCTGGAGCATCACCTGGGCATGACCTGCGATCCGGTGAAGGGCCTGGTGCAGGTGCCCTGTATCGAACGCAACGGCTTGGCGGCGATCAAGGCGGTCTCCGCCGCGTCGCTGGCGCTGCGCGGCGACGGCCAGCACTTCGTGCCGCTGGACGCCTGCATCGAGACCATGCGCCAGACCGGCGCCGACATGCATGACAAGTACAAGGAAACCTCGCTCGGCGGCCTCGCCGTGAACGTGCCGAACTGCTGAGTTACTCCGCTTTCCTGAGAAGATAGCGTGACATAAGGCCCGTGGCTGACCTTGGTTAGGCGCGTATGCGCCTGACCGGGGGGAAGGTCAGGCGCGGGCCGTGCCGCTGCGCGCCACGTCCAAAAGGGACGCAACGTCTCTCCTTTCCCCGCAACTCCAGCTTGCGCCTCTCACTGTGCAGGCCTAGCCTGCCGCCATGACACAGGACCGGCCCCTTCTCGGCATCGCACTGATGCTGGGCTTCTGCCTGGTGATCCCTCTCGGGGATGCCATCGCCAAACTGCTGACCAACCGGGTGCCGGTCGCCCAGATCGTCTTCATCCGCTTTGCCGCCCAGGCCGCGATCCTGCTGCCGCTGGCCCTGGCCCTGCGGCTGCCGCTCAGCCTGTCGCACCGGGTGGCGCCGCTGCTGTTCCTGCGCACGCTGCTGCAAATGGGCGGCATCGGCGCCATGTTCACCGCCTTCAAATACCTGCCCTTGGCCGATGCGGTAGCGATTGCCTTCGTGATGCCCTTCATCATGCTCCTGCTGGGCAAATACGTGCTGCACGAAGAGGTCGGCCTGCGCCGCCTCGGCGCCTGCGTCGTCGGCTTCACCGGCACCCTGCTGGTCATCCAGCCCAGCTTTGCCGCGGTCGGCTGGAACGCGCTCTGGCCGCTGCTGGTGGCGGTCATCTTTGCCCTGTTCATGCTGATCACCCGCAAGATCGCCAAGGAAACCGACCCGGTCTCGGTGCAGGCGGTAGCCGGCGTCATGGGCACCGTGCTGCTGGCCCCGGTACTCCTGATCGGCGATGCCGCCGGCGTGGCGGCCCTCTCCACAGCCCCGCCGCCGCAGGACACCTGGTCCCTGCTGGCCGCCGCCGGCGCGCTCGGCACCCTGGCGCATCTCCTGATGACCTGGAGCCTGCGCTTCGCGCCCACCTCAACGCTTGCCTCGATGCAATACCTGGAGATCCCGGTGGCAGTGTTCTTCGGCTGGCTGATCTTTTCCGAGCTGCCCAACACGCTCGCCGCCTTCGGCATCCTGCTGACCATCGGCGCAGGCCTTTATGCCGTGATGCGCGAGCGCAAGCCCGCCGAAACCGAAGAACGCATCAATCCCGCCTGAGCGCTGCCATCACATCCCGCAGCAGCCGCCGCGGCACGATCATCAGCAGCCCCGGCCCGTCCGGCAGCAGCCGCACCGGCCCCAGTGCCCGATTCGACGTGCCGATCCGCCCCATCGGCGACATCACCAGCCCTTCGATCGGCCACTCCAGCCCCTCCGACCGCCCGGTCACCTGCTGCATCGGGAACAGCGAAATCACCTCCCCGGCCCGGGCCGGCAGCTCCACTTCACCGGTCAGGTGAAAGATCACCTCGGTCTCGCCAATCAGCACACATGGCGTCTCATACCCCTGCATCAGCGTGCTGAAGGCCGCCAGCTGGTGATCCACCCGTGCGCCCAGAAACCCCACCGCCAGCACCACCGGCGCCCCGATGGAGCGCAGCGCCTTGTCGAAATCGGTGCTGTCCTGCTCCGCCACCGGGTGCAGGCTCCCCGGCGGCAGTTGCGCCCGCACCGCGTCGCTCAGCGAGTCGAAATCGCCGATCACCGCCTGCGGCACATGCCCCCGGGCCAGCGCCGCTGCCGCGCCGCCGTCAGCTGCTACCAGCACCGGCGCCAGCGCCAAGGCCTCCTCCAGCGCGCCGGAGGCGATCTCGCCGCCGCCAACCAGGGTGATTGGTTCGAAGTGTTCAACAATCAATCCGTTCATGGGCGGAATTCCTGCCTGATTTGGAAACAGGTCACAATGTGAACACAAAATGATACGATCAATTGCACGGATTCGAGCAAAATTGGTCCTTCCAGCCAATATGGTGAATGGCAACAGATGTGGCGAAGACGAGCGAGCTGATGGTACACAATAACAAAGTCTTGACGGTATCCTATGGGACCTTTTCCTGCACATTGGAAGGGTTCGAGGATTCCTTCGGCACGATGAAGGCCATTGCCGAGTATTTCCGCGACCTGGCTGCCGATGACCGTTACTTCGGCGCCGAGCCGCCGCAGCCCGATGCCGACATGCTGGCCCGCATCGCCCAGCGCGAGATCGCCCGCCAGGTCGAGGCCCGCACCAGCGACACCGGCATCCACCTGCGCGCCGCCACCCCGGCGCTGGGATCCGCCGCGGCTGAAGCCCCCGCGCCGGCAGCAGCACCCGCGCCGGCTCCGGCTGCCGCCCCGGTGGCCGAACAGCCCGCGCCCGCCCCTGCCCCGGCAGAGGAGCAGGCCGCCGAAGCGGAAGCTGCCGTGAGCGAAGCCGCCGCCGAAGACGCCGCTGCGGCAGACACCCCTGCCGCCGAGGCCGTCACAGAGGAAGCCCCGGCCGCCGCCGAAGAGATTGAGGAAGCGGCGGCAGAGGTTGAAGCGGCGGCAGAGGTTGAGGCCGAAGCCGAAGCCGAAGCCGAAGCCGAAGCCGAAGCCGAAGCCGAAGCCGAAGCCGAAGCCGAAGCCGAAGCCGAAGCCGAAGCCGAAGCCGAAGCCGAAGCCGAAGCCGAAGCCGAAGCCGAAGCCGAAGCCGAAGCCGAAGCCGAAGCCGAAGCCGAAGCCGAAGCCGAAGCCGAAGCCGAAGCCGAAGCCGAAGCCGAAGCCGAAGCCGAAGCCGAAGCCGAAGCCGAAGCCGAAGCCGAAGCCGAAGCCGAAGCCGAAGCCGAAGCCGAAGCCGAAGCCGAAGCCGAAGCCGAAGCCGAAGCCGAAGCCGAAGCCGAAGCCGAAGCCGAAGCCGAAGCCGAAGCCGAAGCCGAAGCCGAAGCCGAAGCCGAAGCCGAAGCCGAAGCCGAAGCCGAAGCCGAAGCCGAAGCCGAAGCCGAAGCCGAAGCCGAAGCCGAAGCCGAAGCCGAAGCCGAAGCCGAAGCCGAAGCCGAAGCCGAAGCCGAAGCCGAAGCCGAAGCCGAAGCCGAAGCCGAAGCCGAAGCCGAAGCCGAAGCCGAAGCCGAAGCCGAAGCCGAAGCCGAAGCCGAAGCCGAAGCCGAAGCCGAAGCCGAAGCCGAAGCCGAAGCCGAAGCCGAAGCCGAAGCCGAAGCCGAAGCCGAAGCCGAAGCCGAAGCCGAAGCCGAAGCCGAAGCCGAAGCCGAAGCCGAAGCCGAAGCCGAAGCCGAAGCCGAAGCCGAAGCCGAAGCCGAAGCCGAAGCCGAAGCCGAAGCCGAAGCCGAAGCCGAAGCCGAAGCCGAAGCCGAAGCCGAAGCCGAAGCCGAAGCCGAAGCCGAAGCCGAAGCCGAAGCCGAAGCCGAAGCCGAAGCCGAAGCCGAAGCCGAAGCCGAAGCCGAAGCCGAAGCCGAAGCCGAAGCAACCATCGCCGCGGTGCTGGAAAACGCAAGCGCCGAAACGCAGGAGCAGGCGCGGAAAGACACCACCGCAGTCGAGCTGCTGGAAGTCAACGAGGCCGGCGCGGCAGAAGACGCCGGTGCCCCGGAAGCTGCCGAAGCCGAAGAACCCGCCCCGCGCGCGGAAGAGGACACCGCGCCCGCCGCCGACAGTATCGCGGCCAAGCTGCAGCGCATCCGTGCCGTGGTGGCTCAGGCGCCCGAAGAGGACTTCAGCGAGGACGAGCACGCCGACGACGTGCTGGAAAGCGCCGCTGAGGACATCACCTCCGCGCTGATGGAGGATGACGGCACCGGCGCACCGGACTTCGATGACGAGGGTGACGACGAAATCGCCAGGACGCTGGACCGCCTGGACCTGGGCCGCACGGCCGCTGAGCAGCCCGGAACCGCAGAGGACGCGGACACCGAAGGCGGCGCAGAGGCCTCGGATGACAGCCTGTTCGCGGACCTGAAGGACGGCGCCGCCGCAGACCAGCCCGAAGCCGGCGATGCAGAGAACCTGCTGGCGGAAGACGCTTCCGGCCAACCGGCCGCTCCCGCAGCGCGCGTGCGCATCACCAAGGTCAAGCGCTCCGAATTCGACCAGGCCCTTGCCTCGGGCCGCCTGGAGGAAACCGGCAGCCGCCCGGAACCGGCGCCCGCCCCTGCGGCGCTGTCGGAGGAAGACGAAGCCGACCTGATGCGCGAGCTGGCCGAGGTGGAAGCGGAAATCCTTGCCGCCTCGGAACTGCCAGAAGATACCGCTTCGGCCGAAGACAGCATCAGCCCGGAGGCCGCCGCGGAGCAGCCTGCAGCACCAAGCCCGGCAGACAGCGATGTCAGCCGGCTGATGGCCGCCGCAGAAGAAAAGCTCGAGGACCCCGAATCGGCCTCCTCGCGGGAAGCCTACAGCCACTTGCGCGCCGCCGTTGCTGCCGCCAAGGCCGGCCCGGCCGCTGGCACCACGGGCAGCGACGACGCCCAGCCCTACCGCGAGGACCTGGCCAGCGTGGTCCGCCCGCGCCGCCCGGAGGCCCGCCAGGCCAGCTCCGAGCGCCCGGCCAGCCCGGCGTCCCGCCCGGCGCCGCTGAAGCTGGTGGCTGCCCAGCGCATCGACCAGGGCGCAGCCGCGAAACAGCCGGTGCGCCCGCGCCGGGTCTCGGCCGCAGTTCTGGGCGAGGAAACCGAGACCGGCAGCAGCGGCTTTGCCGACTATGCTGCCGAACGCGGCGCCGCCGAGCTGCATGAGCTGCTGGAAGCCGCCGCCGCCTACATGAGCTTTGTCGAAGGCCGCGACCACTTCTCGCGGCCTCAGCTCATGAGCAAGGTGCGCAGCGCCGGCAGCGGCGAATTCAACCGCGAGGACGGGCTGCGCTCCTTCGGCCAGCTGCTGCGCGACGGCAAGATCGAACGCTCCGGCAACGGCCAGTTCACTGCCTCCGGCGACATCGGCTTCAAACCCGGCAAACGCGCCGCTGGATAACCGCTTGTCAGACAAACAGAAAAGGCGGCCCTCGGGGCCGCCTTTTCTGTTTTCAAACACTGGATCCGGCTTCTTCTGGCCGGAAATATCCCGGGGGGAATTGGCCGTCAGGCCAAGAGGGGCAGAGCCCCTCCCCTTACTGGTCCTTAGCGTCCGGGTCTTCCTTGCCGACGCCGCGGAACACGAACTTGAACGGCAGCACCCAGACGATGCCCAGCGCCACATAGACGATCAGCTCCAGCCACAGCGGCGGCCGGTCGAGCCAGTTCAGCACCGTGACCGCGGCCACGATGTAAACCGGCATCCCGACCAGCAGGATCACCAGGGCCCAGCGCCGCCGGGCCTTGTAGCTCAGGCCTTTGTTCTCTGCCATCAGTCGGCGAACGGGTCGGTCACCAGGATGGTGTCGTCCCGCTCCGGGCTGGTGGACAGCAGCGCGACCGGGCATTCGATCAGCTCTTCCACCCGCTTCACGTATTTGATCGCGTTGGCAGGCAGATCGTTCCAGCTGCGCGCGCCCTCGGTCGACTCGCTCCAGCCCGGCATCTCCTCATAGATGGGGGTGCAGCGCGCCTGCTGGTCGGCGGCGGTCGGCAGGTAATCCAGACGCTCGCCGTCCAGCTCATAGCCGACGCAGATCTTCAGGGTCTCGAACCCGTCCAGCACGTCCAGCTTGGTCAGCGAGATGCCGTTGATGCCGGAGGTGGCGCAGGTCTGACGCACCAGACAGGCGTCGAACCAGCCGCAGCGGCGCTGGCGGCCGGTGGTGGTGCCGAACTCATGGCCGCGGGTGCCCAGGCGCTCGCCGTCCGCATCCGGGGTGCCGTCTTCCTTCAGCAGCTCGGTCGGGAACGGCCCTTCACCCACACGGGTGGTGTACGCCTTCACGATGCCAAGCACGTAATCGATCGAGCCCGGGCCGATGCCCACGCCGGTCGCTGCCTGGCCTGCAATCACGTTCGAGGAGGTCACAAACGGGTAAGTGCCGAAATCGATGTCCAGCAGCGCGCCCTGGGCGCCTTCGAACAGGATCCGCTTGCCGGATTTGCGCTTTTCGTTCAGCACCTTCCAGACCGGCGCCGCAAACGGCAGGATCTGCGGTGCGATCTCTTTCAGCTGGGCAATCAGCGCGTCGCGGTCCACCGGGTCAACACCCAGCCCCTTGCGCAGCGGGTCATGGTGCTGCAGCGCGCGGTCGACGCGGGCAATCAGGGTCGCCTCGTCGGCCAGGTCGGCAACGCGGATCGCGCGGCGGCCCACCTTGTCCTCATAGGCCGGGCCGATGCCGCGGCCGGTGGTGCCGATCTTGGTGCCCTTCGACGCCGCTTCCTCGCGCGCCCGGTCCAGCTCGCCGTGCAGCGGCAGGATCAGCGGAGTGTTCTCGGCGATCATCAGGGTTTCCGGGGTGATCTCGACACCCTGCTCGCGCACCGTTGCGATCTCCTTCATCAGGTGCCAGGGATCCAGCACCACGCCATTGCCGATGACGCTCAGCTTGCCGCCGCGCACCACGCCCGAGGGCAGCGCGTGCAGCTTGTAGACCTTGCCGTCAATGACCAGCGTATGGCCCGCGTTATGGCCGCCCTGGAAGCGTGCGATCACGTCAGCGCGCTCGCTCAGCCAGTCCACGATCTTGCCTTTCCCCTCGTCGCCCCACTGGGCGCCGACTACGACGACATTGGCCATATCCGGTCCTTTACAGTCTGGTTCAAACCCACGCTCATATAGCGATGCTGCGCAGGCAGTGGAACCGCAAATTCGCCGCAGCCGGACACCAGGAGCCCCTTTTCGTCTCATTCACAGAGGGCTGCGCCTGCCTGGGCGGGCGCGAATGCGCCTGCCGGGGGGCAGGCAGGCGCAGCCCGGCGGTACCGCCGGGCGATTCCCTCCCATAGCGCTTCCGCGGAACGCTGCTGGCGTTGCGCGACCGCCGCACGCCCGCTTCATCGGTTTCTCATACTCCCATGCCAGACTGCCAAACGATCGCGATCCCCCGCCATGGGCCCGCGCGCGGGGCCATGATACGAGGCGCAGGCATCTGTGCGGCTGCCTGCGCAACACCCGGAGACCGGCCCTGATAAAAAGGGGGTCGTTCAGGAAATCCTGTCCGAGCAGGCCCCGAGGGGTCTGTCCATTCTCTGCCCGGCGGCGCCGCCATCCTTAACCGGATCAGCGCTCAAGCAAATCAAAGGAAGACATTCAAATACCGTCCGGGCCTTCACCGGCCCCGGCGGCCAAAGCCGCGCGCTCAGCGGCGCAGATGCACCGGCGCGCCATGCGGCGTGCTCAGATACGCTTCCTCCCAGCGGCTGCGCATCACCTCGGCCTCCGCAGGCGAGGCCGCGCCCTGTTCCGCCAGAACCCCCTCCAGCGTTTCCAGCCAGGCGCGGAAGTAATCCTCGCCGCCATCCAATTCACGGCTGAGGCCATGCCGCTTCAGCGTTGCGGAAAACCGCTCTACCCACTCACTCCAGCTGAACCGCCCGGATTCGTTCAGGTGCACGGTCAGGGCAAACACCTGCGCGTGCCAGGGTTCGGCAAAAACCGGCTCCGGCGCGGCAACCTCGGGACACTCGCTCATAACGGCTCCAGATAGCTCTGCCACAGGTCCAGCACCACCTCGTCCTCCGGGTGCTCCGGATGCGCCCACAGCTCACGCGCAAAGAAGCGCACCGCATACAGCGGCTCCGGCGCCTCGCCCAGGCCATGGGCGCTGCTGTCGGGGAACACATGGGTGCCATGCAGCCGCAAGATATAGCCGCGCGCGCCGGCAGCGTACTGCGGCAGCCTTGTGTGGCCGCCATCCGCCAGCGCGTTGTCCGCCGGTATCCGCGCCCGCACCGCCTGCCCGGGCGAGAACCGCGGCTGAGGCCCGCCCTGCCGGTCCGCCGGGCCGCCCTTGGCCAGCACAGCAGCGACGTTCTCTGCCTTCAAGGCCCGCTGCGCCAGCGCATGAATGTCTTCGGAGCCCTTGCCCTCAAGATCCTCCTGCGTCAGCACGCCCTTCTCCACCAGCAGATCCGCCAGCGCCGCGATCCATTTCTCGTAATAGGAAAACCGGGTGTAATCCTTGGGCGACAGCCGCTCGCGGGCATGGCGCGACACATCGATGTTCCACTGCCCGAGCGCGCCGCAAGCCAGCGTCACCGCCAGGGCGCGGGCGTGCCAGTCCTCCGCAAAGACCGGCGCATCCTCGGCTTCCGGCACCACCGGCCCGTCGCCGAATCGCCCGCCCATGTCATGCACCCGGGTCATGCCGGCACCTTCGGCTGGCCGGTGCCGATCATGCTGTCGCGGGTGACCAGCGCGGCCAGGTCCTCTTCGCTGAGCCCTTCCGTGCCTTCGGGCCGCACCGGCAGCACCAGATAGCGCACCTCGGCGGTCGAATCCCAAACCCGCACCGCGCATCCCTCGGGCAGTGTGACCCCGAACTCCGCCAGCACCTTGCGCGGCTCCCGCACCGCGCGGGCGCGGTAGGCGTCGGATTTGTACCAGCCCGGCGGAATGCCCAGCAGCGGCCACGGGTAGCAGCTGCACAGGGTGCAGACGACCATATTGTGCTGTGCGGGCGTGTTCTCCACCACCACCATATGCTCGCCCTGGCGGCCGGAATAGCCAAGGTCCGCCAGCACCGGATCGGCATCCGCCAGCAGCGCCGCCTTGAACTCCGGATCGCTCCAGGCCCTGGCCACCACCCGGGCGCCGTTCTGCGGGCCGATCCTGTTCTGATAGGTGTCGATGATCTCCTCCAGCGCGGCTGGGTCGATCAGCCCCTTCTGTACCAGAATCGTCTCCAGCGCCTTGACCCGCAAGGCAGGGTCCGGCGGCAAAAGGGCGTGCGGGTGGTCGTGGTGATCATGGGGCATGAAGAAACTCTGCCCTGCCCCAAGGGCCTGCGTCCAGTCACAAAGCACCGCTGCGGCGCCTCTGACTGCACGTCATGGGTGCTGCCCGGCGTCAGGCAAACTCCGCCCTTGCCCCCCCGGGCAATCTTGCCTATTTACCGCCCGATACTCAGCCAACCGCCGCAGGGACCCATGGAAAACGTTGTTCTCATCATCCATCTTCTTCTGGCTCTCGGCCTGATCGCCGTGGTGCTGCTGCAGCGCTCCGAAGGCGGCGGTCTGGGCATGGGCGGCGGCGGCGGCGGCGCCATCTCGGGCCGTGCGGCGGCAACCGCGCTCAGCAAGGTGACCTGGCTGCTGGCAATCGCCTTCATCTGCACCTCGATCACCCTGACCATCATGGCGGCACAGAAATCCGCAGGCTCCTCGGTCACCGACCGGCTGGCGGTTCCGCAGACCGAAGACGGCGGCGCACCGGCGGTGCCGGCTCCGCTGGGCAGCGACCTGCTGCCGCCGAGCGAAGGCGACAACGCGCCGCTGGTTCCCAGCGCCGACTAACCTACTACACCTTGAGAGGGTTATAGGGGCCGCAACAGCATCTTGCGGTTCCCTTGCGCATTTCGTGCGAATCCTTTATATATGAAGTCCCGTGATGCTGCGGTTTTTGGAATGATTCCGATCACCGCCGGGCAGCTAGATTCTGACTTCTCACGGGGGCAGCCGAACACTCATGGCGCGTTTCATCTTTATCACTGGCGGTGTTGTTTCATCCCTGGGCAAAGGCCTGGCTTCGGCAGCACTGGGGGCGCTTCTGCAGGCCCGCGGATACTCTGTCCGCCTGCGCAAGCTGGACCCCTATCTGAACGTCGACCCGGGCACCATGAGCCCGTTTGAACACGGCGAGGTGTTCGTCACCGACGACGGCGCCGAGACCGACCTGGACCTCGG
This sequence comes from Leisingera coralii, assembly GCF_049056525.1. Lineage (NCBI taxonomy): Bacteria > Pseudomonadati > Pseudomonadota > Alphaproteobacteria > Rhodobacterales > Roseobacteraceae > Leisingera > Leisingera coralii. The sequence goes on from NZ_JBHUPT010000018.1 coordinate 22,946, forward strand.
CCACTACGAGCGCTTCACCGGGGTTCCGGCGCGCAAGACCGACTCGATCTCCTCCGGCCGGATCTACACCAACGTGCTGGAGAAGGAGCGCCGCGGCGACTACCTCGGCAAGACCATCCAGGTCATTCCGCACGTCACCAATGAAATCAAGGACTTCATCTCCATCGGCGAGGATGAGGTCGACTTCATGCTCTGCGAGATCGGCGGCACCGTCGGCGATATCGAGGGCCTGCCCTTCTTCGAGGCGATCCGCCAGTTCGCCCAGGACAAGCCGCGCGGCGAGTGCATCTTCATGCACCTGACGCTGCTGCCCTACATCAAAGCCTCCGGCGAGCTGAAAACCAAGCCGACCCAGCACTCGGTGAAGGAGCTGCGCTCCATCGGCCTGGCGCCCGACATCCTGGTCTGCCGCTCCGAAGGCCCGATCCCCGAGAAGGAACGCGAGAAGCTGGCGCTTTTCTGCAACGTGCGCCCCGACTCGGTGATTGCCGCGCAGGACCTGAAATCCATCTATGAGGCGCCGCTGGCCTACCACCGCGAAGGGCTGGACCAGGCGGTTCTGGACGCCTTCGGCATCGCACCGGCCCCCAAGCCGAACCTGGACCGCTGGGAAGATGTGGCCGACCGCATCTACAACCCCGAGGGCGAAGTGCGGGTGGCCATCGTCGGCAAATACACCCAGCTGGAAGACGCCTATAAGTCGATCGCCGAGGCGCTCACCCACGGCGGCATGTCGAACCGGGTGAAGGTCAAGATCGAATGGGTCGATGCCGAGCTGTTCGACAAGGAAGACGCCGCCCCGCACCTGCAGGGCTTCCACGCGATCCTGGTGCCCGGCGGCTTTGGCGAGCGGGGCACCGAGGGCAAGATCAAGGCGGCGCAGTACGCGCGTGAAAACAAGGTGCCCTACCTGGGCATCTGCCTGGGCATGCAGATGGCGGTGATCGAGGCCGCCCGCAACGTGGCAGGCATTTCCGAGGCGGGCTCCGAGGAGTTCGACCACGAGGCCGGCAAGAAGCGGTTCGAGCCGGTTGTCTACCACCTCAAGGAATGGGTGCAGGGCAACACCATGGTTGAGCGCAAGGTCGGCGACGACAAGGGCGGCACCATGCGCCTGGGCGCCTATGACGCGACGCTGCTGGAAGGCTCCAAAGTGTCCGAGGTCTATGGCAGCACCCATATCGAAGAGCGCCACCGCCACCGTTACGAGGTCGACACCAAGTACCGCGAACAGCTGGAGGAATGCGGCCTCAAGTTCTCGGGCATGTCGCCGGACGGCCGCCTGCCGGAGATCGTGGAATGGTCCGATCACCCGTGGTTCATCGGGGTGCAGTTCCACCCGGAGCTGAAGTCCAAGCCGTTCGCTCCGCACCCGCTGTTTGACGGCTTTGTGCGCGCCGCCAAGGACGCGTCGCGGCTGGTCTGACGGATCGCGCGGCTGGCGGGATCCTCCCGCCCGTCGCCTGCGCATGACACATGCGCGGCTCCCGTTGGGCCCGGCGCCGCTGCGCGGCGCTGGGAGAAAACAGAAAAAGGCGGGCCCTGGGCCCGCCTTTTGCATTTTAACTCATTGGATTTTGGCGGCTCAGAAGCCGTGCATCCGCTTGGCCCATTGATAGGCCACCACCAGCCCCTTCATCCGCGGCAGCATGATCAGCGACGCGCCTACCGTGACCACCGACATGATGATCGCCAGCGTCCAGGGGTCCGGGCGCAACTGCATGTAGACGATGTGCAGCGCAAAGCCGAGGATGTGGCCCACCACCAGGATGGTCAGATAGGCCGGCCCGTCATCGGCGCGCTGGTGGTGCAGCTCCTGGCCGCACTCGGTGCAGCTGTCGTTCACCTTCAGATAGCTGTGCAGCAGCTTGCCGCCGCCGCAGTTCGGGCAGCGCAGCCGCAGCCCCTTCAGCAACGCGGGTTTCAGCGCCCGCTGCTCCTCTTCCACTAGATCAATCCCGGTCATCGCGGCGTCTCCTTGGGTTCCGGCGCCTGATAGCGCGATTCCCATATTGACTGCAAACATTATGCGATCATTTATGTTGCATTTATTGTCGCACTCGTGCATTGAACCGATCAATCACAGCGCAATACGCCCCTCGGAGACACGGCGATGAAACAATGGACCCCTGCCCGGCTGGAGGGTGCCAGGCCCCGCTACCTGGAGCTGGCCGAGGCGATCAAATCCGACATCGACGCAGGCGTGCTGGCGCCCGGCGACCGGCTGCCGCCGCAGCGGCGGGTGGCGCAGGAGCTGGGGGTGGATTTCTCCACCGTGTCGCGGGGCTATGCCGAGGCGGTGCGGCGCGGCTATATCGAGAGCTTCGTCGGCCGCGGCACCTTTGTGAAGGCGCTGGAGGCGCTGCCCGAACGCCCCGACCCGCGGCGGGCGCTGGAAGAAGACCCGATGATGAACATGCCGCCGGAGCCGGATGACCCGGCGCTGCTGGCGCGGATGCGGCAGGGGCTGGAGCATGTCTCCGCCAACCTGCTGCCCTTGCTGCGCTATCAGTCGGTGACCGGCAGCCCGCAGGACCGTGCCATTGCGGCGGAGTGGATGCAGGCCAACGGGCTGGCCTGCGTGCCGGAGCGGCTGGTGATCACGCCGGGGGCGCACGCCAGCCTCTATGCCATTCTGACGGTTCTGTGCGAGCCGGGTTCGACACTGCTGTGCGAGGATGTGACCTATCCCGGCCTGCGCTCCATCGCGGCGCGGCAGGGGATCCGGCTGATCGGGCTGCCGCGGGACAAGGACGGCATCCTGCCGGATGCGCTGGAGAAGGCCATCACCGGCGACTGGCCCGCGGCGCTGTACCTCAATCCGACGCTGCAGAACCCGACCACCCGCACCATAACGGCCAAGCGGCGGCAGGAGATTGCCGCGGTGCTGCAGACACACGACCTGCCGCTGATCGAGGATGACGCCTATTGCTTTGTCGACAACGGCGCGCCGCAGCCGGTCAGCAGCCTGATCCCCGATCTGGGCTGGCACATCGCCGGGCTCTCCAAGTGCTTTGGCGCCGGGCTGCGGCTGGCCTATACCACGGTGCCGAAACGCGCCTTGCTGGGCCAGTTCAGCCAGGCGCTCCGGTCGATGCATGTGATGGTGTCGCCGCTGAACCTGGCGCTGCTGGGCCGCTGGATCGAGGACGGCACCGCGGCGGAGCTGCAGCGCTTTATCCGCAAGGCCGCGGCAGAGCGGCAGGCGCTGGCGGCGGAAGTGCTGCAGGACTGCTTCGTCGAAAGCGATCCGCTGGCCTTCAACCTGTGGCTCAGCCTGCCCCGCGGCACCAGCCGGGCGGAGGTGATGGGGCGCATGGCCGGGCGCCAGATCGGCATCATGCCCAGCGATGCCTTCACCGTCACCGGTGTCCCGGAGGAAGCGGTGCGGGTGTGCCTGGGCGGGCCGGTCGGGCTGGAGGAGCTGCGCGAGGACCTGCTTGCGCTGAATGACGCGGTCACCCGCAAGGACTGGCTGGGCTGACCTGCCGCTGGTAGAGTCGCCCGGCACCGCAAAGAGGCCCCGCATGATCCGCGCCTTCCGCAACCTGATCGAACGCCAGCTGACCAAGGCGCAGGCCGAGGGGCAGCTGCAGGGGCTGGAGGGCGAAGGCAAGCCGCTGCCCGACCGCAGCAGCGAGGCGCATGTGGACGCCGGAATGGCGGCGGGGATGCGGATCATGGCTGAGGCCGGGGTAGTGCCGGAGGAGTTCGGGCTGAAGGAACAGCTGGCCGCGGCGCGCAAGGAATACGCCAGGCTGACGGATCCCGCGCAGCGCAAGGCGGCGATGGCGCGGATCTCGGATCTGGAGATGCGCTACAACATGGCCCGGGATGCGCGGAAATCCTTCTTCCGTTAGCGCAACACCCCGTTGTTTCCGGCGCAATTCACGCTATAGACAGCGCCAAGACATCACACCATTCGCAAGAGAGTGAGGCATTATGGCCAAAGACGCTTCCGTACAGCAGGCACAACTCGACCGCATCGCCAACGGCAAGGGCTTCATCGCCGCGCTGGACCAGTCGGGCGGCTCCACCCCGAAGGCGCTGAAGCTTTATGGCGTGAACGAGGACGCCTATTCGAACGACGACGAGATGTTCGCCGAGATCCACAAGATGCGCACCCGCATCATCACTTCGCCGAGCTTTGGCAAGGACCGCATCCTGGGCGCGATCCTGTTCGAAAAGACCATGGACGGCGAGATCGAAGGCACCCCCACCGCCACCTACCTGTGGGAGACCTGCGGCGTGGTGCCGTTCCTGAAGGTCGACAAGGGCCTGGCGGACGAGGAAAACGGCGTGCAGATGATGAAGCCGATGCCGGAACTGGACGCGCTGCTGGCGCGCGCCAGCGAGGCGGGCATCTTCGGCACCAAGATGCGCTCGGTCGTCAAGGAAGCCAATGCCGAGGGCATCAAGGCGGTTGTCGCCCAGCAGTTCGAAGTGGGCCAGCAGATCGTTGCGGCCGGCCTGGTGCCGATCATCGAGCCGGAAGTCGACATCAACTCCGCCACCAAGGCCGAGGCCGAGGAGCTGCTGAAGGCAGAGATCAAGGCGCAGCTGGACGCCCTGCCCGCGGACAGCAAGGTGGCGCTGAAGCTGACCATCCCGACCAAGCCGGGCCTCTATGACGATCTGGCGGACCACGCCAATGTGGTGCGGGTTGTGGCGCTGTCGGGAGGCTACACCACCGATGACGCCTGCGCGCGCCTGGCGCAGAACCCCAAGATGATCGCCTCCTTCAGCCGCGCCCTGACCGAGGGCCTGAACGTGGCGATGTCCGATGCGGAATATGACGCCGCCCTGGGCGCCAACATCTCCAAGATCTACGACGCGTCGCTGTAATCCAGCCGCCGTCTGCAAGTAATGAGGGCCGCGCCTGCACAGGGCGCGGCCTTTTCCGTTTCGCGCGCCTCAGGGTCCGGAGCGCCCGGCGCAGCAGACCGCCAGCACCAGGCCCGCGCCGCTGAGGAAGGGCAGCCAGAAGTAGCGCAGCGCCGTCAGGGTGAACCAGCCGGGCTGCGCCTCCGGCGCCTGGCCCGCGCCGCCGAGCCAGACCCAGAACACCAGTGACGCGGCCGAGATCAGAACGCCGCTGAGAGCCAGCAGCCAGCGCGCGGAGCTAGGCATCCGCGCCTCTGCCGCGGCGTGCCGTTCGGCAGTCCGGCTGGCGGCGAGCCATCCGCTCACGCCGCTTCGGTCAATGAGGGGCGCAGGCCGGTGCAGCTGACGCGGTTTTCGTTGGAAGCCAGGTAGCGCTGCGCCTCCTCGCGGTTTCCGAAGCTGAGCGCCTCGTCATAGAAATATGTGATCCTGTCCCCGGTCCGGGACAGCAAGGCGCCGCTTTCAAACAGGATAAACCACTTTTTACGCACCAGCTGCATCAGCCTCACTCCTTTCTGAAGCCCGGCCCAGGGCGGTCCCGCCTGGCCGGTTCCACTGCATTTCCTGAGGGTGCGCGCAGCCGTCCGGGGCCCTTGCCGGGTCTCCCGCCGTGTGTCTGCCAGGTGCTGATTTGGCCCCTGTTGCGCCCTCCTGAAGGCAGGTTTTGCGCCCAGAGGTTGCCAAAAAGTTAACAGGTCTTTGTGCTGATTTTGCGCGGCATTATTCTGCCGGCAGGCGGCGGTTTCCCGCTTGCATCGGCGGATTTACGGAAAATTTGGCAAAAACCCGCTGTTGCGGTTTTTGGAGGCCGGCCGGCAGGAAAGCGCCCGTGCCGGGCGCTGCCTCCGGCGGGGGTATTTCGGGCAAGAGGAAGAGCCCCGGGGGCCAGCTGCAGCGCTGCAGGGGCGGCCCCTTAGCGGAAGTTTGGAGGGCGTTTCTGCAGCTGGGCGGCAACCGCCTCCATTTGGTCGGGTTTGCCGATCAGCTCCAGCTGTTCGGCGCTTTCGGCCAGCAGCACCTCTGCCTGGCTGGCGCCGCTTTCGGCATAGGCCGTCAGCCGCTTGGCAGCGCGGATGGCAGAGGGGCTTTTGGCGGCGATGGCGGCGGCCAGCTCATTGGCGCGGGACAGCGGGTTGCCGGCCAGTTCGGTCACCAGGCCCCAGTCCAGCGCCTGCTCGGCGCCGATCTTCTCCGCCGTATAGGTCAGGCGGCGCAGCACGTCCGCGCGCACCAGCCGCGGCAGCAGCGCCATGCCGCCCATGTCGGGGATCAGCCCCCATTTCATTTCCATCACCGACAGCTGCGCCTCCGGGTGGGCGATGCGGATGTCGGCGCCCAGCGCGATCTGCAGCCCGCCGCCGAAACAGGCGCCGTGGAGGGCCGCGACCACCGGCACCGGCACCCGGCGCCAGATCATCGCCACCTCCTGGAAGGCGTTGGCGTCGTGGTGGGTGCGCTCCATGATCAGGGTGCTGAGGTCGCGCTGCGCAAAGCCGGCCAGCGCCGCCATGTCGAGCCCTGCGCAGAAGCTCTTGCCGGCCCCGGACAGAACCACCGCGCGGGCGTCCGAGGCGGCCACCTCCTGGCCCGCGGCGATGATCGCCTCGATCATTTCCTCGTCCAGCGCGTTGTGCTTGTCCGGGCGGGCAAGCGTCACATAGGCGATATGGTCCTTGTAGCCGGTGGTCACTCTGGCCATGGTCTTCTCCCCGCTGGATCTTTTGCGTCAGCCTGCCCCGGAACCGGCGCCGTTTCCAGTGCTACGTGGGGGCAGCCGGCCCGGGGCGGGGCGCATTGCTGCAGGCCTTGCCCCGCTTGGCGGCTTGGGGTTATCTGCCGCCATGACTGGTCCCCGCTACACCCCGCTTGCCCTCTCCCTGCCCGCCACCGTGCCCTTTGTCGGCCCCGAAACCCAGGAGCGCGCCCGCGGCCAGGGTTTTGCCGCCCGGCTGGGCGCGAATGAGAATATCTTTGGCCCCTCCCCCAAGGCAATCGAGGCGATGGCCAGGGCGGCGGGCGGCATCTGGATGTACGGCGATCCCGAGAACCATGATCTGCGGCAGGCGCTGGCGGCGCATCATGGCATTGCCCCGGAGAATATCATGGTGGGCGAAGGCATTGACGGCCTGCTCGGCTACCTGGTGCGGCTGCTGATTGCCGAAGGCGACGCGGTGGTGACCTCGCTGGGGGCCTATCCGACGTTCAACTATCACGTTGCGGGCTTTGGCGGGGTGCTGCACACGGTGCCCTACACCGGCGACCACGAGGATTTCGGGGCGCTGTTTGCCAAGGCGGCGGAGGTGGGCGCCAAGATCGTGTACCTCGCCAACCCCGACAACCCGATGGGCAGCTGGCACCAGGGGGCGGAGATTGCCGCGGCGCTGGACAGGCTGCCGGAGGGCTGCCTGCTGCTGCTGGACGAAGCCTATGTGGAATGCGCGCCCGAAGGCACCGCGGCACCAATCAGCGCGGATGATGCGCGGGTGATCCGGATGCGGACCTTCTCCAAGGCTTACGGCATGGCCGGGGCGCGGGTGGGATATGCGCTGGGGCATCCGGAGCTGATTTCCGCCTTCAACAAGGTGCGCAACCATTTCGGGATGAACCGGGCGGCGCAGGCGGGGGCGCTGGCGGCGCTGCAGGATCAGGACTGGCTGGCGCAGGTGCTGGCGCAGATCGGAGGCGCGCGGGCGAAGATTGCGGAGATCGCGGCGGCGAACGGGCTGAGCGCCCTGCCCTCGGCCACCAATTTCGTCACCATCGACTGCGGCCGGGACGGGGCGTTTGCCAAGGCGGTGCTGGACTCGCTGGTGGATCAGGGGATTTTCGTGCGGATGCCCTTTGCCGCGCCGCAGAACCGCTGCATCCGCGTCAGCTGCGGACCTGAGGCGGAGATGGCCGCATTTGCCGCCGCTTTGCCGCTGGCGCTGGAGGCCGCGCGCGGGGCCGGCTGAAACCTGCCGGCCGCTGCCGGATCGCGGCGGTTTTACCGGACATTCACCACTTCCGGGCTACCATAGAAGGGTATCACCGGGAGAATTGTCATGCGTGACCCTGAACTGCCGGACGGCATGCCGGATTTCTTCACTGCCGCGATCACTTTTGCCGGAATCAACCTGATGTGGATCTTCTTCGTGATCTGGGTGATGTACGGGATGGTCCCCGTGCTGGTGCTGGCGGTGCTGATAAACCACTTCATCACCAGGCTGGAAATCCGGCTGAATTCGCAGAAGGCGTGACGCCGCCTTCTGCCCGCACCTGACCGGCCGCTAAGCGCCCGCCAGCGCCACTGCGGCCGCCTCCAGCGCACCTGCCCCGTGCGGGATGTCCAGCGCCTTGAGGCCGGTCTCGATCCCCCCCAGCAGGCCCATCACCATATGGCCGTTCACATGGCCCATGTGGCCGAGCCGGAAGAAGCCGTGCCATTCCGGGCTGCTGGGCGGCGCCATGCCCAGGCCGATGCCCAGGGTCAGGCCCAAATTCTGTTCCAGCCACTGACGCAACTCGGTGCCGTAAGGCGACCCGATCTGCAGCGCGGTCACCGCGTTGGAGCGCAGGGACTGGTCCGGCACGTTCATCCTCAGCGGGCCGTCCGCGCCCCAAGCCTCGCAAGCGGCCCAGATGGTGCGGGCCAGATGCGCGTGGCGGGCCCAGACGGCCTCAACCCCCTCGGCGTGGATCATGTCCAGCGCGGCGCGCAGGCCGTAGAGGTGATGCGTCGGTGCGGTGCCGCCGAAGTACTGGTAGAACTCTTCCGGATTTGCGCGCGGCTCCCAATCCCAATAGCGGCTGATCCGCGGCAGCGTCTTGCGCGCGGCAGCGGCCCTGTCGTTGAAGAACACAAAGCCCATGCCCGCGGGCACCATCAGCCCCTTCTGGCAGGCGGTGACCATCACGTCCACGCCCCAGTCATCCATCTCGAACCGGTCGCAGCCGAGCGAGGCGATGCAATCGGCCATCAGGAGCGCCGGGTGGCCGGCCGCGTCCAGCGCCCGGCGCAGGGCGGCAACGTCGTTGCGGATCGAGCTGGAGGTGTCCACGTGCACGCCCAGCACCGCCTTGATGCGGTGATCCGTGTCCGCGGCCAGGGCTTCGGCAATCCGGGCGTGATCCCAGGGCGCGTGGTTGCCGAAGTCGAGCACCTCTGTTTCGATCCCCAGACCCTCGGCCATTTCCGACCAGCCGATGGCAAAGCGGCCCGACGAGGGCACCAGCACCTTATCGCCCGGCTGCAGCGTGTTCTGCAGCGCCGCCTCCCAGGCGCCGTGGCCGTTGGAGATGTAGATCGCAACCTGATGCTGCGTGCGCGCCACGCGGCGCAGATCAGGGATCAGGGTGGCAGTCATCTCGACCAGCTCGCCCGCGTAGATGTTGGGAGAAGCCCGGTGCATGGCCTGCAGCACCTGGTCCGGCACCACCGACGGCCCTGGGATGGCCAGGTAGGAGCGCCCTGCCGACACGTTCACTGATCCGCTCATGGCTGATGTTCCTTGCAGCGCGGAAGGCGTCCCTGCCCGCCGCGGTTGATCCGTGCCGCCACAGTAGCCGCCCGGCCCGCCGGGTCAATTCCATTGACCGCAGCGTCACGGCGAATTGCTTGCGCCCTGCACCGGAGCTGCTTAAATGGTCGCGGCATGTCAGAAAAGGCCCGTAATGACCCGAATTCCCTGCCGGATCCTCCCCGCATGAGCCAGCCTCACAAATCCTCCCGCGAGCTGTTCGGCTGGCTGTGGCGCGGATATTTGCGCCATTACATCGGGCTCCTGGGCGTTGCGGTGATCTTCATGCTGCTGGAAGGCGCCACCATGGGGGCGCTCGGCTATATGATGCAGCCGATGTTCGATCTGGTGTTTGTCGCGGGCAATACCGATGCGCTGGTCTGGGTCAGCCTGGCGTTTCTGGCGATCTTCACCCTGCGCGGCGTGTCCAGCGTCACCCAGAAGGTGCTGCTCAGCAAGGTGTCGCAGACCTCTGCCGCGCATCTGCGCAAGGACATGCTGGCGCGGCTGATCCGGCAGGACCCGGCCTTTCACCAGCAGCACCCGCCGGGGCTGCTGCTGCAGCGGGTGCAAAGCGATGTGGGGGCGATCAACTCGGTCTGGCAGGCGGTGATCACCGGTGCGGGGCGCGACCTGGTGGCGCTGGTGGCGGTGCTGGGCGTGGCCTTCAGCATCGACTGGCGCTGGACCCTGATCCTGCTGATTGGCGTTCCGGTGCTGCTGCTGCCGATCTCCTCGATCCAGCGCTATGTGCGCAAGAAGGCATCGCGGGCGCGGGATCTGGGTGCCGATCTGGCGACCCGGCTGGACGAGATTTTCCACGGCATCGTGCCGGTCAAGCTGAACCGGCTGGAGGACTATCAGGTCAACCGTTTCTCCGAACGCACCGATGAGTTTGTCCGCTCCGAGGTGAAGGCGGCCTTTGGCACCTCCTCGATTTCCGGGATGACCGACATCATGGCCGGTGTCGGCTTCATGGCGGTGCTGCTTTATGGCGGCTCCGAGATCATTGCGGGCGAAAAGACCGTCGGCCAGTTCATGAGCTTCTTCACCTCGATCGGCCTGTCGTTTGAACCGATGCGGCGGCTGGCCAATATCTCCGGCGTCTGGCAGGGGGCGGCGGCGGCGCTGGAGCGGATCAAGGAACTGCTGGATGCGCCGATCCTGCTGAGCGAGCCGGAGCATCCCAAGGCGGCGCCGCAGGGCCTGCCGGCAATCAAGCTGGAGGGTGTCGATCTGAGCTATGGCGACGCCAGGATCCTGAACCAGCTGGCGCTGGAGGCCGAGGCGGGCAAGACCACCGCGCTGGTCGGCGCCTCTGGAGCGGGCAAATCGACGATTTTCAACCTGCTCACCCGGATGGTGGACCCGCAGGCGGGATCGGTCACCGTCGGCGGGGTCGAGGTCCGCGACCTGAACACCGCCGACCTGCGCAGCCTGTTCTCGGTGGTGACGCAGGATGCGATGCTGTTTGACGAGACCCTGCGCGAGAACATCGTGCTGGGGCGCACCGATGTCAGCGACGCGGAACTGCAGGCGGCGCTGGATGCCTCGCATGTGGCGGATTTCCTGCCCAAGCTGGAGCATGGCCTGGAAACCCGGGTGGGCCCGCGCGGATCGGCCCTGTCGGGCGGCCAGCGGCAGCGGGTGGTGATCGCCCGGGCACTGTTGCGCAACACCCCTGTGCTGCTCTTGGACGAGGCAACCTCGGCGCTGGATGCGCAGTCGGAGAAAGTGGTGCAGCAGGCGCTGGACAAGCTGTCGGGCGGGCGCACCACGCTGGTGATTGCGCATAGGCTGTCGACCATCCGCAACGCCGACAAGATCGTGGTGATGGACCGCGGCCAGGTGGTTGATCAGGGCAGCCATGACGAGCTGCTGGCGCGCGGCGGCATCTATGCCGACCTCTACCGGCTGCAGTTCCAGGACGGCAAGACGGTGGTGGACACGGCAAGCATCGCCGCCCAGGCGCAGCAGGTTCCGGATGGCGCGGCGGACAATGGCAAACAGCGCTGGTTCCGCCGCTTTGCGCGCAAGGTGTTCGGCTGAATTCCAGCTTCCCCTGTTGAACGCTGAGGGTCGGGCGCTGCCCGGCCTCCCGGCCGGGCGGAACAGTTATTTGCTGTAAGACTTTGCCAGCCTCTCCGGGGCCACTCCTAGGAAATACCGCATCAGCGTCCACAGGTTCCTGGCCCCGCGCCGCAGCCAGCCAGCCCGCTGATAGCGCCCCGCGCTGGTCAGGGCTGCTGAGGGCAAGGCGGTCAGCCCCTTGAGGCGGCGCACCAGCGCCACGTCCTCCATCAGCGGCTGGTCCGGGTAGCCCCCCGCGGCGTCATAGTCCGCACGGCGGATCAGCAGCCCCTGATCGCCATAGGGCAGCCCGAACAGGCGCGACCGCAGGTTGGCCCAGCCCGCGACCCAGGCCGGCAGCACGCCGCGCGCCCGGAACCGCAGCCGGAAATAGGCGGGATGCCCCTGCCCCTCCTCCAGGTGCTGCGCCACCGCCGCGGCCCAGCCCGGCTCCAGACGGGTGTCGGCGTGCAGCACCAGCAGCCAATCGCCCTTGGCCGCCGCACAGCCCCGCCGCAGCTGGCCGCCGCGCGAGGGCGCGCCGCTGATCCACTCCGCCCCGGCGGCCTGGGCCATGGCGCGGGTCTCATCCGTGGAGCCGCCATCCGTGATCACCAGTTCGCGGATCAGCCCTGCCCCCAGCCCCTCCATCAGACGCTCCAGGCAGGCGGGCAGCTCTTCGGCTGCGTTCAGGGTGGGGATCACGAGGCTGACCGGCGCGGGCATGGATGTTTCCTCTGCGGTTTTGCTGTTTTCTTCCGCCCTGCTTCCTATATCACTGGGCCAGGCAGTGAAACGCCCCAGAGGCACACAGGAGAATAGACATGAGCGACCGCCGCATCCTGCGCGTGAGTGGCAGTGACGCCAAGAGCTTCCTGCAAGGGCTGGTCACCAACAACGTGGACCGGCTGAGCGAAGGTTTGGTCTATGCCGCGCTGCTGACGCCGCAGGGCAAGTACATTGCGGATTTCTTCCTCGCCGCCGAGGGCGATGCGGTTCTGCTGGACGTGGACGCCGCGCTGGCCGAGGGCCTGCTGAAACGGCTGAACATGTACCGGCTGCGCGCCGACGTGCAGGTGGAGATGACGGATCTGCAGGTGGCCCGCGGCACCGGGGAGGCTCCGGAGGGCGCGTTGCGTGATCCGCGCCATGCGGCGATGGGCTGGCGGCTCTATGGGGCCGAGGGCCGCGATGACGGCAGTGACTGGGACGCGATCCGAGTGGCCCACTGCATCCCCGAGACCGGCGTCGAGCTGGGGCCGGACACCTATATCCTGGAAGCCGGGTTCGAGGCTCTGAACGGGGTGGACTTCCGCAAGGGCTGCTATGTCGGCCAGGAAGTGACCGCGCGGATGAAGCACAAGACCGAGCTGCGCAAGGGCTTCCGCACGGTGGAGGTCGAGGGCGCGGCGCCGGTTGGCACCGAGATTACCGCGGACGGCAAGCCGGTGGGCACGCTGTTCACCCAATCGGGCGGCAAGGGTATTGCCTACCTGCGGTTCGACCGCGCCAAGGGGGAGATGCAGGCGGGGGACGCCCACGTCACCTGGCAGCCGTGAACGGGCTGGCGGAGACGGTTCTGTCCCTTCTGGGCGCGGAAGTTTCCCGCGCCCGCCCGCTGCATGGCGGCGACCTGTCGGAGGTGCAGCTTCTCTCCTTGAGCGACGGCCGCCAAGTGGTGGCCAAGACCGGGCCGCTGGTGTCCTCAGAAGCCGCCATGCTGCACGCAATCCGCGAGGCTGGCGCGCCAGCCCCCGAAGTGCTGGGCGTTGCCGGTGATGTGCTGCTGATGGAAGCGCTGGAGGAAACCTCCGCCAGCGCGGAGGGCTGGCAGGCGCTGGGACAGGCGCTGCGGCAGCTGCATTCGGCCACAAGCCCCCATTATGGCTGGCCGGAGGAGTACGCCTTTGGCGCGGTCGCGATCCCCAACGCGCCGCTGGAAAACTGGCCGGAGTTCTGGGCCGGCCGCCGCCTGCTGGCGGCGCCCGATGCCCTGCCCCGTGATCTGCGGCTGCGGATCGAGGCGCTGTGCGTCCGGCTGCCGGAGCTGCTGCCCGCTGCGCCGCCCGCTTCTCTGCTGCATGGCGACCTGTGGACCGGCAACGTGCTGTTCAGCGGCCGCACTGCCTGGCTGATCGACCCGGCCTGCTGCTATGGCGACGGCGAGGTGGATCTGGCGATGCTGCATCTGTTCGGCACGCCGCCTGCGGCGTTTCACGCGGCCTATGGCGCGCTGGAGCCGGGGCATCAGGCGCGCCGCCATATCTATCAGCTGTGGCCCGCGCTGGTGCACCTGCGGCTGTTCGGGGCCAGCTACCGCGGGATAGTGGAGGCGCGGCTGGCGGCACTTGGCTTCTGACAAGCCTCTGTTCACCTCCTTGCGCTAGTGTCGCGGGCAAAGGGGCCGCGCCTGATGCGGCCGTTTGCCGAAAGGGATATTTGATGCGACTGATTTCCGGCTTTTGCCTGGCCGTGGCGGCGGCCTCCCCCGCGTGGGCGGAGTATTGGAATTACAAGGACTGGCACGTCACCGTCGAAGCGCATGTCACCGAGCAGGACAGCTACCTGACCTGCCGCGCCTGGACCGGGGGCGACGGCGACCCGGTCCTGGCGCTAGACGTGTTTTCCGGCGATGCCGGACCGCCGGCCTTCTATCCGATGGCCCAGGTGCAGGAATATGCGCCCCGGCATTACCCCACCCTGATGCAGCAGGGCGGCACCGTGGATTTCATCTTTGACTTCGACCGGACGTTCTCGATCGCTGCCGGGATCAATTCCTGGATCAATGAGGAGGGGCTGGCGGAAGCCGAAAGCGTGCTGCGGTTCCAGGATCACCTGGTGATGCTGCAGGCGATGAAGCAGGGAAGCTGGGTGGAAATCTGGGCAGGCAACGACATGTTCTATGAAGCGTCGCTGAGCGGCTTCACCGCGGCCTATGGCAAGATGATGGATGAATGCGGCTTCAGCCTGGCGCTGCCTGCGGGATAAGCTTGGCTGCTGGCCGTCCGGGCAAAAGTTTTCTGAAAACTTTTGTCTAAGACTTTTCAGAAAAGTCTTAGGCCTGCGCAGAAACGTAAAAAAGCCGCCCCCGAGGGAGGGCGGCTTTCTGCATTCCGGGACGCGGCCTGGATCAGGCGCGCTCGGAATATTCCATGGTCTCGGTATTCACCACGATCATCTCGTCCTGGCCGACAAACGGCGGCACCATCACCTTGACGCCGTTGTCCAGGATCGCCGGCTTGAAGGAGTTCGCGGCGGTCTGGCCTTTGACGACCGGCTCGGTCTCGACGATCTTGCAGGTGACTTTCTGCGGCAGGGTCGCGTTCAGCGCCTCGGACTCATAGAATTCCACCACGATGGTCATGCCGTCCTGCAGGAACGGGCGGCGGTCGCCCAGCAGGTCCGCGGGCAGTTCGATCTGCTCATAGGTTTCGGCGTCCATGAACACCAGCATGCCGTCGCTCTCATAGAGGAACTGCTGGTCCTTCTGCTCCAGGCGGACACGCTCCACCTTGTCTGCGGAGCGGAAGCGCTCGTTCAGCTTGGAGCCGTTGCGCAGGTTGCGCAGCTCGACCTGGGCAAAAGCGCCGCCCTTGCCGGGCTTCACGTGATCGACTTTCACCGCTGCCCAAAGGCCGCCATTATGCTCCAGCACGTTGCCGGGACGGATTTCGTTGCCGTTGATCTTGGGCATGGGAAAATGCCTTTCAGATGGTTGATGATAATTTGCAAGACCCTATATCTGGCGGGCTGATCGCTGGCAAGACAAGGATATGGTGTGAAGGAAGTGTGATTAAGGTATGCGCAATTTGCATGAAAGCTATGCATATGCGCCCTATCCGAATCGTCACAATTCCGCCATAAGCAGCGCTACGCCGAAAATTGCAATAGCAAGAACAACAAGGGATACGAGATGCGAGATTTCGTAGACGGCACCGCTTATAACAACGAGCAAGGCAACCGCGCCCGCAAACTGTTTGCAGCCGTTGTCCTGGCCGCACTGGATGATGCCATCGCCGACGACAAGAAATACGGCAATGGCCCGGAACAGATCGCCCGCTGGGCGCGCTCGCGCGATGGCCGCGAAGTGCTGTCCTGCGCCGGTATCGACCCCAACGAACGGGTGGTCGAAGGCCTGATGGAATTCGTCGGCCGCGGGGTCCGGACCTCGGTTGCGCTGTCGCGCGAGGAAAGCGAGCGCCGCAATGCCGCACAGGCTGAAGCCGCCTAAAGGCTGCTGCCTGCATTGCTGAAAAGCGCGTCCCTCCGGGGCGCGTTTTTCTTTTGCCTGCACGGGTTTCCCCAGCGTCATGCCGTCGCCCCGCGGCAGCGGGCCGACGGTTCCGGCACAGCCGCCATGGACGGCGGCGTCTAACCTGCTATGCAGGCCCCTGAAAGGCAGGGCGCAGGCAGGGAGTTGGCAGCAGGATGACACGGGCGCGTTCAATCATGATCCAGGGCACCGGCAGCAATGTCGGCAAGTCGCTCCTCGTGGCGGGGCTGGCGCGCGCTTATGTGCGGCGCGGGCTGAAGGTGACGCCGTTCAAGCCGCAGAACATGTCCAACAATGCCGCCGTCACTCCAGAGGGCGGCGAGATCGGCCGGGCGCAGGCGCTGCAGGCGCGCGCGGCGATGCGGCCGCCGCATACCGACATGAACCCGGTGCTGCTGAAACCGGAGACCGACACCGGCGCCCAGGTGATCGTGCAGGGCAAGCGCCGCGGCACCCAAGGCGCAGGTTCCTTCATGCGCGACAAGTCCGGCCTGCTGGAGGCAGCGCTGGAGAGCTACCGGCGGCTGGCGGCAGACGCGGATCTGGTGCTGATCGAGGGCGCGGGCTCACCCGCCGAGACCAACCTGCGCAAGAACGACATTGCCAACATGGGCTTTGCCTGCGCCGCAGAGGTACCGGTGGTGATTGCCGGCGATATCCACCGCGGCGGGGTGATTGCGCAGATCGTCGGAACCCATGCGGTGCTGGAGCCGCAGGACCTGGAGCGGGTCGTGGGCTTCATGGTGAACCGGTTCCGCGGCGATCTCAGCCTGTTTGACGGCGGCCGCGATGATATCGCCGCGCGCACCGGCTGGCCGTCCTTGGGCGTGGTGCCGTGGTTCTGGGACGCCTGGAAACTGCCGGCCGAGGACATGATGGACATCGCCTCGCATCAGGGCGGCGCCTGCAAGGTGGTGGTGCCGCAGCTGGAGCGGATGGCGAATTTCGACGACCTCGACCCGCTGGCGGCAGAGCCGGAGGTGACGGTGGAGATCGTGCCGCCAGGCCGCGCCCTGCCCGGCGATGCGGATCTGGTGATCCTGCCCGGCAGCAAATCGACCATTGGCGACCTGACCTACCTGCGGGCGCAGGGCTGGGACATCGACATCCTCGCCCACCATCGCCGCGGCGGCCATGTGCTGGGCCTGTGCGGCGGTTACCAGATGCTGGGCAAGACCATCGACGACCCCGAGGGCGTCGACGGGCGGCCCGGCAAGGTGGACGGCCTGGGTCTCTTGGACGTGCACACGGTGATGGCAGGCGAAAAGCGGGTGACACTGACCGAGGCGGTCACGCGGGACGGCAACCTGCCGGTGAGCGGCTATGAGATCCACATGGGCCGCACCGAGGGCGCCGACTGCCGCCGTGCCTGGCTGAGCATTGATGGGCGCAGCGAGGGGGCCGCCTCTGCCGATGGCCGGGTGAAGGGGTCTTATCTGCACGGGCTGTTTTCCTCGGATGCCTTCCGCGCCAGCTTCCTGGCCACCCTGGGCCACGAGAGCCAGGCGGGCTACGAGGACGGCGTCGACGCAACGCTGGACGCGCTGGCGGAGCATCTGGAGCGCTATATGGACCTAGACCAGCTGCTGGAGCTGGCGCAGCCGGTCCGGTTCTGACCACAGGCGGAGGCGCTCCCGCGCCCGCCGGCCACCGCTGGCTGCCGCCAGCACCGTCCGCGGCCTTGGGGGCGGCGCCGCGCGATGCGCGGCGCCGGGCCCAACGGGCGGAAGGCTTTTTCAAAAGCCGCATGCCGGGCGGGAGCGCTCCCCCTTGCCGCACTCCGAACCGGCGGGGAATAGCAGGCCCGGTCAGTCCGCGCGGCCTAAAGAAAAAGGCGCGCCTTCGGCGCGCCTTGCTGTAAACAGTCCGCGTCTGCCGCCTGCCGTCAGGCTTCAGAGCAGATCATGCGCCGCCAGCGCCCGGTGGATTTCCCGCCGCACCAGCTTGCGCACGTTCCGGGTGATCCGCTCGCCCAGGGGGCCCTGAAGCTCTTCGCGCACGATGCTGGCAACCAGATCGCGCAGGCCGTCCTCGTCGAGATAGCTGTCACCGGACTCCGCCAGCGCGTCCAGAGCGGCGCCGGTGAATGCGGCCTCCACCACCGCGTCCGCCGGTTTCGCGCCGTCCGCCCCGGCCGGCTGGGACCCGCCGGGGCTTGTTTCAGTGGCCTCTGCCACGGGTTCCATGCCGCTTTCTGCATCCCGGGATGCGGCCTCGCCCCCCGTCTGCCGGGCGCGGCGCGGGGGATGCGGTTCGTCCCGCCATTCGATGGTCTCACCCGTGGCGGCGGCGAAGGGCGCTTCGGTCTTGCTGTCGGGCTCCCAATGCTGCTCCGCCTGCTCCCGCGCGCGGGAAATGCGGGCCTCCAGCTCGGCGATCTTGCGCACCACCGACGCCGCACGGG
Source organism: Leisingera coralii (assembly GCF_049056525.1). Lineage (NCBI taxonomy): Bacteria > Pseudomonadati > Pseudomonadota > Alphaproteobacteria > Rhodobacterales > Roseobacteraceae > Leisingera > Leisingera coralii. The sequence continues at coordinate 41,076 of NZ_JBHUPT010000018.1, forward strand.
CCCCGGCTGTGCCGCCGGCCAGATCCTCCGGCGCGGTCTCCCCTGCGGTGTCCCTGGCGCCCCCGTCCTGCGGCGGCGTGCCGGATGCCGCGGCAAACAGCGTGGTATCGGGGTTGGCCCAGGGCGCCTTGTCCTGAGCCGTCTCCGGCTCCGCTGCGTCCGCGCCATCAGGCTGCGCGGTCTCCGCTTCGGCATCCGTCCTGTCCTGCTGCGCGCCCTGAGTGGCAGAGCCTCCGGAAGCGTAGGGTGTTTCGCGGTGCCGGAAGGCTACGGCCGGCTCCGTTGCGGTTTCGTCTGCCGCATCCTCCGCGCTCTCAGAATCTTCCGCTGTCTCAGCCGCTGCAACGGTCCCCGGATGGGTGTCAGCCTTCTCCTCCTGCGCGAGTGCGGGGGGCGGCGCGGCGGCGGCGGCCTCCTGCCCGGAGGCTTCCTCCTGGCGCGTCTCATCGTCAGCCGGGTCCGGGCGATCAGCCGCATCAGGGCTGCGGGTTTCCGGATTCTTCACCCGCAGCGCGGGCGTCAGCACCAGCTTTGCCGCCGGTTCCGGGGCCGCGGGCTGGCCGCGGCTGTCTTCGCTCACCAAGCGGCGGATTGAGGACAATACATCTTCAATCTCGGCATGGGTAACTGGGTCGGACATTTTTTGAACCACTCTTGCCTCTTGCCAGAGAGTGTAGCCGCCTTCCCGCCACCGCACAACAGATAGGATGAATTGTCAGTTGCGCCCCAAGGCCTTGAGCACCCGATCCAGATCCTTGCCGCGCTTGCTGCGGTGCGCGGGGGCGTCCTTGACCAGGTTGTAATAAAGCGTCGGGTCGTAGATCTCCACCGCCAGGCCCAGGTGCTCCGCGGTCAGCAGGCCCTGCGCCTGCAGCAGCTGATAGGCGGCAATGGCCTGGTTGGCGCGGGCGTTCACCTGTTCGGTCTGCGCATCCAGGTATTCCTGTTCCGCCTGCAGCACGTCGAGCGTGGTGCGGGCGCCCAGGGTGGCTTCCTCGCGGATACCGTCAAAGGCGACCTTGGAGGCACGCACGCGCTCACCCGAGGAAACCAGGCTCGCGCGCGCGGTTTCGACGTTGAAAAAGGCCTCGCTCACCGCTTGCCGGACGGAGCGCTGGGTGTTGATCAGCACACCGCGCTCTGCATCGGAGTTGGCGATTGCCCGGCGCCGGACAGCCGCATTAAGGCCCCCTGTGTAGAGGTCCTGGGTCATCTCGATGCCGATGCCGGAGGAGGTGGCAGAATCAAACCCGCTTTGCACGTCTTCACTCAGGCCGGCGTTCGCCCGCAGGGTCACTGTCGGCCCCAGGCCCGCGGTCGCGGAAGCGACCTGATACTCGCGGGCCTTGACGACGTGCTGCTGCGACAGCAGATCCGGCTGGTTCCTGGTTGCCACGGCCTGAGCCCCGTCGAGCGACACCTTCCGGCTCGGCAAGGCAGGCTGGCCGGCAATGACTCCCGGCGCCCGGCCCACGACCTGCTGGTAGGTTGCCTTGGCGGTCAGCAGGGTGCCCTCGGCGTCCGTCAGGTTGGCCCGGGCGGCAGCAACACGGCTTTCAGCCAGGGCCACGTCCGTGCGGGTGACTTCGCCCACTTCGAACCGGTCCTGCGCGGCCTTCAGTTCTTCCTGCAGCAGGCGCAGGTTGTTGCGGCGCAGCGCAACGTTTTCCTGCCCCTGGAGGACGCCCACATAGGCCTGAACGGCCCGGAACAGCACCGTCTGCTCGACGCTCAGCAGCGCCTGCCGGGTGGCCAGCACGATTTCCTGAGCCGCAAGCCTGTCCAGGCGCGTCGCGCCGCCATCATACAGCAGCTGCGTCAGCTCCAGCTGGGTCGACAGGGTGTTCCGGGTCGGGTTCACGTTGAATTCATTGTAGGAGTTGGCCGCAGCCACCGTCCATTGGACCAGCGGGCGCAGCCGGGAAACGGCCACCGCCACCTCTTCATCGGCGGCCCGCAGCAGCGCCCGGTTCTGCTCCAGCAGGCCGCTGGTCTTATAGGCGCCAATCATCGCGTCGGACAGGTTGTCCGCCGCCGCCTTGAGCGGCACCAGCGCCGTGGCGGCCACGCCGCCGGCAAACACAAAAGCCTTAAACACACTCGCCGGGAATTTCATTCGCATCGGTTGCCTTATGTTTTGCCGCGCCGCCAGCCGCGGTGAGTTGTCCCTGTCCAGGCGCCAGCCGTCACCGGCGCCCGTCCTTTCCCCATTGTCAGCGGCCCCGCCCCGTCAGCCGCCGTGCCTGACCGCTGCGGTCAGAGCGCAAATTCCTGCGCGGCGGCAAAGCCCGGCAGCACCGGCGCACCGGCGTTGAAGTCAAACCGCCAGGAAATCGCGCCGCCGCTCTTGTAGCCGATCTTCACCTCGCCCAGCGCCCCGTTCATCATCAGCGCCGCGATCCGGCCGCCGTCCTTGAGCTGCGCCAGCAGCGGTGCCGGCAGCTCCTCGGCCCCGCCCTGCACCAGGATCACGTCATATGGCCCATGCTCGGCTGCGCCGTCCGCCAGCGGGCCGGTGTGGACAATCGCATTGTCCGCGCCGGTTTCGGACAGCAGCGCCTGGGCGTCGGCGGCCATGTCCTCGTCTTCCTCGACACCGATCACCATCTGGGCCACCCGCGCCGCAACCGCGGTGGAATAGCCCAGCCCGCAGGCCACATCGAGCACCAGCTCGTCATTCTGGATATCCAGCGCGTCCAGCATCTTGGCCAGGGTGCGCGGCTCCAGCAGCACCCGGCCGCCGCCAAGAGCCACATTCTGGTCGGCATAGGCCGCTTCGCGCTGCGCATCCGGCACGAACTGCTCACGCGGGACCGCCAGCATGGCTTCGATGATCGGGTATTTGGTGACATCCGACGGGCGGATCTGGGTATCCACCATCATGCGGCGGCGTTCGGCGAAATCAGGCATCTGCTAAACTCATGTGTTCAGTCTGTCACAGCAGGTTGTGGCACATCCCGGCAGGCACGGCAACGGGGCCTTTTACGCGAATGCACTGACTGGTGCACCGCTGCAGCGGGACACAGGAAAAGCCAGCGGACCGGACGCCCGCTGGCTGCTGCAAACTCCTGGTTTCCGGATCTCCGGGAACGCGCTGTGCCCTGTCCCTTTTTTGCCCGCTACAGCGCGCAGCTCTTGCAGAACGGCGAGGCCGGGCGCTGGTCTAGCCAGTCGTCGGCAATGTCGTCGCCGCAGATCTGGCAGAAGCCGTAGGACCCCTCGCGCAGGCGGGCCAGAGCCGCGTCGATGCGGCGCAGCTCGTCCAGGCTGGCCTTGGCCGGCACCTTGATGGCGGAGGCGCCGGGCGCCACGGCCCGCTGCTGCCGGGACGCGCCATAGGCGGTTTCCGTCCCGAGCCCGGCCTGTGCCAGCATCCCTGCCAGCTCCATCCGGCGCACCTCAAGCGTTTGTTTTCTGGTGGAAAAGTCCATCGCACATGCCCTCCAGCTCAATTCCCGCGCAACCTGCCGCAAGGTCAAAGCTACAGCCTTGATCCAGATCAAGATACTCGCGATTTTCGGGGATTTCACTACCTTATAAGTTGCAAACTTTTGGTAAATCCCTGTTAAGCCGGAGGCTGCGGGTCAGCCCGCGCCCTCCGCGGCGCAGGTCTTGCACAGGGGGGCGGCGGGCAGCAGGTCCAGCCGCGCATCGGAAATCATCTCGCCGCAGGAGGCGCAGATCCCGTAGGTGCCCGCCTTGATCCGGGCCAGCGCCGCATCGATCCGGCGCAGCTCGTCCAGCTCCGCCTTGCCGAGGCTTTCCAGCACCTCGTCGCCCTGCCGTTCCGAGGCCCGGTCTTCCCAGTCCTTGGGCATCGGCGCGTCCAGCGTATGCTCAACCTCGCTCAGGTGCCCGGTCAGTTCGGCCCGGCGCGCCTCCAGCGCCTGTTTGCGGGTGGAAAGATCCATAGTGTTTGCCTCCTTTTTTGCCCCCGCAGATTAGCCCGGCGCGGGTCCGGCGGCCTTGACCTCGCTCAACCGCCGCCCGCAAATCCGGCGGCCTGCAAATTCGCTGGCCTGGGCCGGGGCGGCTTGCTAGACATCTGCCAAAGGGTTTGAGCAGAGATGAGGAGCCTTCACCGATGATGCGGATTTTGACCTGCGCGCTGATGCTGCTGGGGCTGGCGGCCTGTGAGACCGCCAAGGGCGCCGGGCGCGACATTTCCAAGGCCGGCAACGCGATCAGCGGCGTGGCGCAGGACGTGCAGAACAGCTTCTGAGCCGCCCGCACGCACCGTTTGAGGAACGCCCGGCCACCCGCCGGGCGTTTTTGTTTCAGGGTCCGGGTGTCAGATCCCCAGCAGCGCCTTGGCCTCGGCCAGGGTCTCGACCGAGGCATCATGGTCGCCGCTGTCATGCAAGCTTTGCCCCTCGTCGCGCAGTTCCTGGACGGTTGCCAGATCGGCCTCGGACAGTTCCGTTCCCGCGGCCAGAGCGGCGTCGATGGCGGCAATGTCGGCGGGGCATTGCCCGGCCAGAACCGGAGACGCCAGCAGGGTGAGCGCTGCGGCCAAAGTCAGGTGTTTCATGGTGTCATCCTCCCCAGGTGAACGGGGTGGAGGATAACACGGAATGGGTGCGTTTTCAGGCGGAGAGTTGCGGCGGGGCGGCGGATGGGCGGAGAGTGGCGCATGGGTGTTGGCGGTAGATGGTGGGCAGGATTGCCCACCCTACGGGAATAGGACTAGGCCAGATCAATACACGGAGGACAGCGCCCGCCCCGTGGGGGCGGGACGGGCGCTGCCCGGTCTGCGACCGGGAAGAAATTCTCCACCAGCTGAATGCGAAATTGCCACATTCGCTTTCCTAGTCGCAAAAATGCTACTAAACGCTCGGAATGACCCTATTCTGGGTTATTGGCGACTATCAAAGGCGACAACCAGGCGGTGGCAAAATGCACGAACTTTACACCATTGGGTACGAAGGTTCCTCAGTCGACGATCTGATTGCAACCCTACAAGCCCTTAATATTGAAGTTTTGGCAGACGTCCGTGAACTACCTCTTTCTCGGAAAAAGGGGCTTTCTAAGAACAAATTGGCGGAGCGTTTGGCTGACGTCGGGATCCAGTATGTGCATTTCCGTGCGCTTGGCGACCCCAAGGCTGGTAGGGACGCTGCTAAGGCGGGCAATTTCGCTAAATTCGAGCAAGTATTTCTTGCCCACCTTGACACGGATTCCGCGCAATCATCACTACAAGACTTACTGAAGATTGCAAAAGACAAGAAAACTTGCATGATGTGCTTTGAACGCTGCGCAGTCCATTGCCATCGCTCGTATATTGCGGATGCAGCAGCAACCGAAGAATTTGAAATTTACAATTTGGTCGCGGACAAACCGGCCGAGTATCAAAAAAATGGCATCACAGTCGCGCGTTACAATCCTCGTAAAGGCCTCGCCGCAGCCGAGTAAGCGGCACTCTGAGACTGTTTGCTGCGCTGGGTTGCAGGAAGACGGGACTTGGAAGCGGCTGTTTCCCATCCGTTTCCGCAGGCTTTCCGGGGAAAAAGCTTTCTCACGCTGGGACATAGTTAGCTTCGAGTACAGTACTCCTCGTGACGACAACAGGCTGGAAAGTTGCCGTGTTCATGAGGAAAGTATCCAAATCGTCGGCAAAACGAAGCGCACGCAAGAAAAGTCGGGTCTAATCGAACGCGCATTGTTGGCTTCGGAGAAGGAAGCGGTAGATAGAAACATGTCGCTCGCTCTCATTCGGCCGGTTGATGTATCGCTGACTTGGCAGAGACTAACTGAGAAAGAGATTGAAGCAGACCGGCAAAAGTTCGCTGAACAAGCTAAACAGCTGTCTTTTTTGGAAGATGAGATAGCGGCGTACGAACCCTGTCCCTACAGGTTCAAGATGCGATATTGGGACGAAGCGGGCGAACACACGAAGACTTGCGCAGACTGGGAAACTTCTGCAGCATTCTTCAATCTGAGAAGGTCCATGCCCGAAATCGACGTTTTACGCCACTTGGAGAAAACCTACTGCGACGACTATGCTCAGAAAGGACTTGTCTTGGCTTTAGGTAACATGAAGAGGCGCCCTCAAACGTGGCAACTGCTAGGGATTTTTCCTGTTGAGCGACCGGTTCAGGGGGATCTGTTTAGCTTCTGACCACACTTTTTTTTGCGTTACATTTCGCCAAGGGCCGCGCCCGGTCCGAGGGTGGGTGCGAAGCGCCCGCCCGTGGGGGCGGATCGGGCGCTGCCCGGCCTCTCGGCCGGGCGGGACTTTGACAATCGCAGACATGACAAACGGGGCCGAAGCCCCGTCTTGCAATTGTTGTATGGGTGCTTCCGCCGCATAACGCCGGGGTGCGGGCACGCAATTGGCTGCGCCAACCGCTTTCGCCCGCCGTCCCTCAAAATGGACAGCCTCAGCTGTCCATTTTGAGGGCTGAAATAAACGCTTCCTGCGGGATGTCGACCTTGCCGAACTGGCGCATCTTCTTCTTGCCCGCTTTCTGCTTGTCCAGCAGTTTACGTTTACGCGTGGCGTCGCCGCCGTAGCATTTGGCGGTCACGTCCTTGCGCAGCGCCGAGAGGGTCTCGCGGGCGATCACCTTGCCGCCGATGGCGGCCTGGATCGGGATCTTGAACATGTGGCGCGGGATCAGCTCCTTGAGCTTCTCGCACATCGCCCGGCCGCGCAGCTCGGCGCGGTCGCGGTGGACCATGGTGGAGAGCGCGTCGACCGGCTCGTCGTTCACCAGGATCGACATTTTCACCAAGTTGTCCTGGCGGTAGCCGGTCATCTGGTAGTCGAAGGAGGCATAGCCCTTGGTCACCGATTTCAGGCGGTCGTAGAAGTCGAAAACCACCTCGTTCAGCGGCAGGTCATAGACCACCATGGCGCGGGAGCCGGCGTAGGACAGGTCCATCTGGATGCCGCGGCGGTCCTGGCAGAGCTTCAGCACGTCGCCGAGGTATTCGTCGGGCACCAGGATGGTCGCCTTGATGCGCGGCTCCTCCAGGTGGTCGACCTTGGAGAGGTCGGGCATGTCGGCGGGGTTGTGCAGCTCGATCTTCTCGCCGTCTTTCATGAAGACGTGGTAGATCACGCTCGGCGCGGTGGTGATCAGCTCGATGTCATATTCGCGCTCGATCCGGTCGCGGATCACCTCCAGGTGCAAGAGGCCGAGGAAGCCGCAGCGGAAGCCAAAGCCGAGGGCGGCGGAGGTTTCCATTTCGAAGCTGAAGGACGCGTCGTTCAGCGCCAGCTTGTCGATGGCGTCGCGCAGGTCCTCGAACTCGGCTGAATCGACCGGGAACAAGCCGCAGAACACCACCGGCTGGGCGGGTTTGAAGCCCGGCAGGGCCTTCTCGGTGCCGTTGCGGTCGTTGGTGATGGTGTCGCCGACGCGGGTGTCGCGCACCTGCTTGATCGATGCGGTGAGGAAGCCGATCTCGCCCGGGCCCAGCTCATCCACCACCTGCATGGCAGGGCGGAAGACACCGATGCGGTCGACGTGGTGCAGGGTGTTGTTCGACATGAACTTGACCCGCATGCCCTTCTTCAGGACGCCGTCCATGATGCGGACCAGAACGATCACGCCGAGGTAGCTGTCGTACCAGGAGTCGACCAGCATGGCCTTCAGCGGCGCGTCGCGGGTGCCCTGCGGCGCGGGCAGGTGCTGCACGATCGCCTCCAGCGTTTCGCGGATGCCCTGGCCGGTCTTGGCCGAGACCTGGATGGCGCCGGAAGCGTCGATGCCGATCACATCCTCGATCTGCTCCGCCACCCGGTCGCAGTCGGAGGCCGGCAGGTCGATCTTGTTCAGCACCGGCACGATCTCATGATCCGCCTCGATCGCCTGGTAGACGTTGGCCAGCGTCTGCGCCTCCACCCCTTGCGTGGAGTCGACAACCAGCAGCGAGCCTTCGACCGCGCGCATGGAGCGGGAGACCTCATAGGCAAAGTCGACGTGGCCGGGGGTGTCGATCAGGTTCAGGACGTAGGTCTCGCCGTCCTGCGCCTTGTAGTCGATGCGGACGGTGTTGGCCTTGATGGTGATCCCGCGCTCGCGCTCGATGTCCATGGCGTCGAGCAGCTGTTCCTTCATGTCACGGTCCTTCACCGTTCCGGTCTCCTGGATGAGCCGGTCAGCGAGGGTGGATTTGCCATGGTCGATATGGGCGACGATGGAGAAATTGCGGATATGAGCGAGGTCAGTCATGCTGAGGCATATGATTTGGATTCGGGGTTTGGTCAAGCTCTGGCGTGCATTGAAAGAAAGGTTGAATTTGGCTGGGGCAAGACTTGCCCAACAAGACTGCAGTCTTTCGCCATGCTTTGCGCCTTTTCCCGGTCAGCGGCCAAGACGTGTTGCAAGGGCAGCGCCCCCAAGTTCCAGCTCCATATCTGCCGGTTGTTGATTTCGGGTGGTGCGCCGCTTCTCCTTTCCTGCGGAGGATACTCTCCAACCGCGGTGACTTGCACGGCACAAACCGAAAGCGTCCAATCCGTTGCCAAGGCCATTTGGACATTCGTCAAGGCACTCCAATAGGCTGGTTTGAGCCTCCCGCCCGTCCGCAAGGCCGGGCCGCGCCTGACCTTCCCGTCAAACCGCAGGTTTGCCTCCGGCAAAAGGGGAAGGCGCGTTGCGCCTCCCCAAGGTCAGGCGCGGCCCTCCGCTCTGCAACAGCACCGGAGCCACCGCCAGCACCCGCCGACGGCGTCCGCCCACGCCCAAACCCCGCAAATTCTCCCCGTTCCCTGCACGCCTGCGAAAAATGCGCTATACTCCATGCGTACCGCGAGACGCGCGACCCTCTGGTGGGTGACACAGCAAAGGAGGACGACCCGCATGGATGCAATCAAAGCCGCTGAGTATGCCCGCGCGCTCTATAGCGCGCATGGCGACAAGGCCGAGGCCGAAGCCGCGCAGAAAATGCGCGAATGCGAAGAGGCCGGCAAGGACGACGAGGCCGCAGACTGGAAAGCCGTGCGCCAGGCAGTCCGCGCCATGCGCGGGCCGAACCAGGCTTGAGCACCTGACAGCTGGAGGGCCGCGGCATGCGGCGCTCCAGCCCTTTCAAACACCCCGTTTACCACGATTGAAACGCATCCCGGCTTGCGGCATACTATGGCCAATTCCGCGGGCATCAGACCCGCTTGCCAAAAACGGGGCACGAGCCAGATGAAACACTTCCTGACAGCCGCGCTTTGCGCAGGATTCCTTGCAACCCTCGCCCCCTCCGGGGCCGACGCCGGCGCCATCGAGCGCGCCTGCCGCCAGTCGGACCGCACCGCCGCGACGCCGTCGTTGTGCAACTGCATCCAGAAGGTCGCCAACCGCAGTCTGACGCGCTCGGAGCGCAAGACCGTCTCCAAGTGGTTTGCCGACCCGCACCAGGCCCAGGTGGTGCGCCAGTCCAGCAACCGCAGCGATGAACGCCTGTGGCAGCGCTACAAGGCCTTTGGCGATCACGCCGCCCGCAGCTGCGGCTGAGCCGGCCCATTGGCGGACTGAAGCGAAGGCGTCCCCGCGGGCGCCTTTTTGCTGTTTTGATGCATTTGCGCTGCGGCATTTTCGCTAGGGGGGAAAGACCCCGCCCCTGGCCCCCTTGACCGGGCCGCGGCAACGCGGAACAAACGGCGCAAGGTATTGGAGCAGTTAGATGTTGATCAAAGGTGTTACCCTGCGCGGGCTGGAAGTGTTCGAGGCCTTGGCCAAAACCGGCTCGGTGGCGCAGGCGGCGGAGCTGACCGGCCTCAGCCAGCCCGCCGTCAGCCAGCAGATGCGCAACCTGGAAAAGGCGCTGGACAGCGAGCTGATCGACCACGGCCGCCGTCCGATGGTGCTGACCGCCGCGGGGCGCAGTTTCCTGGCCCGCACCGAGGCGGTGCTGTCCGAGCTGCGGCTGGCCCAAAGCGAGCTGACGGTGATGGATCTGACCCACCTGCAGGCGCTGTCGATCGGCCTGATCGACGATTTCGACAATGACCTGACGCCGCGGCTGGCCACCATCCTGGCCGACAGCCTGACCCAGTGCCGGTTCAAGATGATCACCGCCTCCAGCCATGACATCGTGCGGGCGATGGAGGCGCGCGAGCTGCATATCGCCGTCGCCGCCACCACCGGAGAGCTGCACGAGGGGCTGGTGGAATACCCGCTGGTGCGCGATCCCTTCATCCTGGTGGCGCCGCGCGGCACGGTCTCGGATGCGGCGCAGGCAGCCGAGCAGCTGCAGGACCTGCCGTTCCTGCGCTACGCCCGCGAGCAGCTGATCTCGCAGCAGATCGAGGCGCTGCTGGCACGCCAGAAGCTGGAGTTCGAGGACCGGTTCGAGGTCGGCTCGCACCTGGCGCTGATGGCGATGGTGGCACGGCGCATCGGCTGGGCGATCACCACACCGCTGGGCTATATGCGCGCCGGGCGCTTCCACGACCAGATCGACGCCTTCCCGCTGCCCTTTGGCGAGATGTCGCGGACCATTTCGCTGTTCACCGCCGCCGACTGGGCCGACCGGGTCCCGCGCGACGTGGCCGAGACCCTGCGCCGCCTGGTGCAAAGCCAGATGATCGACCCGGCGGTGCAGCAGCTGCCGTTCCTGGCGGGCGGCTTCCGGGTGATCGCCGACTAGGTCAGAGTGCGGCTTTCAGCCCTTTGGCCGCCGCTTCGATCAGGTCCAGGCAGCCGTCGAAGTCGCGGGTGTAATAGGGGTCGGGCACGTGGTCAGCGCCGGTTTCCGGCGCGTAACCGGTGAACAGGCGCACCGGGGTTTCGTTACCTGCGGGGCGCAGCATCTCGATGTTGTCCAGATTGCTGGCGTCCATCGCGATGATCAGGTCGAAGGCCTCGAAATCGCCGCGCCGGAACTGCCGCGCGCGCAGGTCCGAGATATCCAGCCCGCGCGCCCGCGCCGCTGCCTGCATCGGGCCGTAGGGCGGCTCGCCCACGTGATAGGAGGCGGTGCCGGCGCTGTCGGTCTCCGCTTCCGGGCACAGCGCGCGGAACACGCCTTCGGCCGCCGGGGAGCGGCAGATGTTTCCTAGGCAGACGAACAGAATACGGGTAGGCATTGGCAAGCAGCTCCTTTGAATGGACGCAGTGATAGGAGGTTCCGGGACAATGGGAAAGACCGCGGCGGCACAGAGCACTGCCAAAATTGTCATCCTGACCGGCGCCGGGATTTCCGCCGAAAGCGGGCTGGGCACCTTCCGCGACGAGGGCGGGCTCTGGGCGCAGCACCGGATCGAGGATGTGGCGACGCCGGAGGCTTTCCTGCGCAATCCGGATCTGGTGCACGGCTTCTACAATGCCCGCCGGGCCCAGGCCGCAAAGGCGCAGCCCAATCCCGCGCATCAGGCGCTGGCCCGGCTGCAGGCGGAACACGCAGGCGAGGTGGTGATCGTCACCCAAAATGTCGACGGGCTGCACGAGGCAGGCGGCGCGTCTGAGGTGCTGCATATGCACGGCACCCTGGCAGGCGCACTCTGCGCCGCCTGCGGCCACCGCTGGGCTGCGCCGCTGGAGATGCAGACCGGCCAGCCCTGCCCCGCCTGCGCCGCGCCTGCGGGCCGCCCGGATGTGGTCTGGTTCGGCGAGTTTCCCTATTTCATGGACGAAATCTATGCCCACCTGGCCGGGGCGGATCTGTTTGCCGCCATCGGCACCTCCGGCGAGGTCTACCCGGCGGCCGCCTTTGTCGACGAGGCACGGGCGGCGGCGGCCCATACGGTGGAGCTGAACCTGGAGCCGTCGGCCACCGCCTCCCGCTTTGCCGAGCGCCGCTTTGGTCCGGCCAGCGAGACGGTGCCCGCCTGGGTGGCGGAGCTGCTCGCCTAGCCGCAGGCGGCAAAAAGCCCGCCACCGGGCGGGCTTTGGGCGCGAAGGAGGGCCGCAGCGCGGCCTGACGCCGCGCCCGCCCTGCCGGGCTTAGTTTGTGTGGCCGGAGTGATCCATCTGGCCGTGGCCCTCGGCCTTGCGCTCCAGATCGACCGGCACCTCGATCTCGATCTCGCCGGCCTTTTCGAACACCAGCGTGACCTTCACCACGTCGCCGTGGTTCAGCGCCTGGTTCAGGCCCATGAACATGATGTGGTCGCCGCCGCGCGTCAGCATGTGGGTTTCACCGGCAGGCACGGCAAAGCCCTCCTCAACATGCATCATCTTCATGACGCCGTCATCGCCCTCCTTGTGGGTGTGCAGCTGCACCCTGGCCGCCACGTCAGAGCGTACATCAATCAGCTGATCGTCTTCGCCGCCCTTGTTCATGATTTCCATGAAGGCCGCACCGGCCTTGGCTGTGGGCGAGGACACGCGTGCGTATTGGCCGTGCACCATGATCATGGCATCGCCCGCAAAGGCGGAGGTGGCAAAGGCAGCGGCTGCCGCGGCTGCAAAGACAACAGACTTCAGGGACATTTCCTGTCTCCTCTCAGTGGATATTCAGTTTTCAAATGGGTGGTTTTCTTGGCCGTCAGACGGCGGCAGGAGGTGCGCGGGCGGTGGCGCGCAGGACGTCCTGCGCCGAAGCGAGCGCAGCCTGCTGCCCCGCCGTCACTTCGCTGCAAGCCGCAGCCGGCAGCACCAGCCCGGCGGGCTGCGCCACCGCGTCCAGCACATGCATCACGCAGTCAGGGCAATTGTGCGGCGGCTTGGCCGGCTGGCCCTCGCTGTCGACATAAATGGTGACCGGGCCGGTGCCGGTGCAGATCACCATCTGCCCGGCGGCATCGCGCTCCCCCTGCCGGGCGGCAGCACTATGCGCCGTCAGGGCGACCGTCAGGGCCAGGAACAGGCCAAGGCATATGCGCAGGATGCGTGTCATCACAGGCAGGTATGCCCCTGCCGCGTGCCGCCTGCAAGACGCAACCCTGCGGCAGATTGCGCAAACGCAAACACCGCGCAGAGTTGCCTCTGCGCGGTGTGCGTAATCCGATCCGGTGAAGGGATCAGGCCAGGATTAAGCCTGTGCGGCTTGTGCCTTGGCGATCTCTTTCTTCACTTTCAGCGCGTTTGCCGACAGCTCTTCGTCCTTGGCTTTGGCCAGGAACGCGTCCAGGCCGCCGCGGTGGTCGACCGAGCGCAGGGCGGCTGCGGAGATGCGCAGCTTGATGCCGCGGCCCAGAACTTCGGACTGCAGGGTCACGTCGTTCAGGTTGGGCAGAAAGCGGCGCTTGGTTTTGTTGTTGGCGTGGCTGACATTGTTGCCAGTCATCGGGCCTTTTCCGGTCAGTTCGCAACGGCGCGACATATCTTCATCCTTCGTTTCTGGAGGCGCTGGCAGTCCGGCGCCATATCACAAGGGGCGCGGCCATTGGCTGCGCCCGAAAACTGGTCCGCTGCTCTTACGCTCAACCGGCAACAGCGTCAAGTGATTCAACTCAGCTTTCTTGCCCGGCTTACTGCACCCTTTTCCAGCCTGCCGCAAGGGGCTTAGGGCACCGGCCCGCGCCGCCCGCACGCCACGGAAAGGCCGGCAGGCCTCAGGCAGCGCCGAGGGCCTTCAGCATGATCCGCGCAGCCTCGCCCGGGCTTTTGCCGCCCTCGGCCACGGCCCCCGCAAGATCCGCCATCTGCGCCTTTGCCTCCGGCGTCTCCAGCCGCGCCAGCAGCGCCTGGCGCACTTCCTGGTCGAACCAGTAGCAGGCCTGATCGGCGCGGCGGCGGTCCCAGTGGTCGTTTTCCTTGCGCCAGGCGGTCAGGGTCTGCATCTCCTCCCAGGCTTTGTCCAGCCCGTGCTCCTCCACCGCCGAAACCATCAGCGCCTTGGGGAAGCCCTCCGGATCCTGCCGGCGCTTGCGCAGCAGACGCAGCGCACCGGCGTAATCGGCGCAGGTGCGGGTCGCCACCGGTTTCAGGGGCCCGTCCGCCTTGTTCACCAGGATGAGGTCGGCCATTTCCATGATGCCGCGCTTCACCCCCTGCAGCTCATCGCCGCCCGCAGGCGCCAGCAGCAGCAGGAACAGGTCCGACATCTCCGCCACCACGGTTTCCGACTGGCCGACGCCGACGGTCTCGATCAGCACCACGTCGAAGCCTGCTGCCTCGCACAAGGCCACCGCTTCGCGGGAGCGGCGCGCGACGCCGCCCAGGTGGCTCTGGCTGGGGGACGGGCGGATGAAGGCGTTGCGCTCGCGGCTGAGCCGCTCCATCCGGGTCTTGTCGCCCAGGATCGAGCCTCCGGAGCGGGCAGAGCTGGGATCCACCGCCAGCACCGCCACCCGCAGGCCGAGGCCGGTCAGCATCATGCCGAAGCTTTCGATGAAGGTGGATTTGCCCACCCCCGGCGTGCCGGACAGGCCGATGCGCAGCGACTGGCGCTTGTGTTTTGCCAGTTCCGACAGCAGCTCGCCTGCCTTGGCGCGGTGATCCTCGCGGCCGCTTTCCACCAGGGTGATGGCACGGGCCAGCGCCCGGCGGTCGCCATCGAGGATCTTCTGTGTCAGCTGTTCGGTATCCATGCGCGTCTTCCTGATGTGTTGGGCGGACCTTGGCGCAAGCGTGGCGGCAAAGTCCAGCCCCTGCCGTCTGCCGGGCACCCTACATCAGCGGGCGCCGCAGGAAAGGCGGCAAATCCGCCGCGCCTGATGCGGTTTGCGCAGTGCAGGCAGCGCCCCGCCCCCACCCCTGCCTCGAAAAACAATCATGCAAAAGCAGACTGTCCCGCCCGGCTGAAGGCCGGGCTGCGCCGGCCCGCCCCCATGGGGCGGCGCATTCGCACCACCCCGCGGGCCTCTGCAACCCTCAGCATTCTGCCAACAAGCTCCTTCTCATGACACCGCTAGACCTCTCCCTCCCCTTTGGCGATAAGGCGGCATGACCAGATTGCCGATCGAAGACGCCCTTCCCGAACTGCTGGACGCCCTGCGCGCCCGCGGCCGTGCCGTGCTGCAGGCGCCGCCCGGTGCGGGCAAGACGACGCGGGTGCCGCTGGCGATGCTGGAGGCCGGGCTGACGGCGGGCCGCATCGTGATGCTGGAACCCCGCCGCCTTGCTGCCCGCGCCGCGGCGGAGCGGATGGCGGAAACGCTGGGGGAGAAGCCGGGCCAGACCGTCGGCTACCGGGTGCGCGGCGATGCAAAGGTCTCCAGGGCCACCCGCATCGAGGTGGTGACCGAGGGCATCCTGACCCGGATGCTGCAGTCGGCCCCGGACCTGCCCGGTGTCGGCGCGGTGATCTTTGACGAATTCCACGAACGCTCGCTGAATGCCGATCTGGGCCTGGCGCTGTGCCTGGAGGTGGCCGGCGCGCTGCGCGATGATCTGATCCTGCTGGCGATGTCGGCGACGCTGGACGCGGACCCGGTGGCGGCCTTGATGGACGCGCCGATGGTGACCTCCGAGGGCCGCAGCTATCCGGTGGAGACCCGCTGGCTGGAGCGCCCCCTGCCCGCGCAGGCCCGCCGTGCCGATGCGCTGACCGATCTGGTGGTTCAGGCGGAGAGAGACACAAAGGCCCCAGGACCAAACAGTGGCGGCGGCATTCTGGTGTTCCTGCCCGGCGAAGGCGAGATCCGCCGCGCCGCCGGTGCGCTGGAAAAACGCCTGCCCGGCCACTGCCATATCCGGCCGCTGTTCGGCGCCCTGCCCTTTGCCGAGCAGCGCGCGGCGATCCAGCCCGAGGCACAGGGCCGCAAGGTTGTGCTGGCGACCTCGATTGCCGAGACCTCTTTGACCATTCAGGACATCCGGGTGGTGGTGGACATGGGCCAGGCGCGCCGGGCGCGGTTTGATCCCGGCTCCGGCATGTCGCGGCTAGTGACCGAGAAAGTCACCCGCGCCGAGGCCACCCAGCGCCAGGGCCGCGCGGGCCGGGTGGCGGAGGGCCTCTGCTACCGTCTGTGGACCAAGGGCGAGGAAGGCGCGCTGATGGCGTTTCCGCCCGCCGAGATCGAAAGCGCCGACCTCACCGCACTGGCGCTGGAGCTGGCGCTGTGGGGCGCGGCGCCCGAGGATCTGTCTTTCCTGACCCAGCCGCCCGCGGGTGCGCTGGCGGAGGCGCAGGCGCTGCTGCACCTGCTGGGCGCCCTGGACGCGCAGGGGCGGATCACGGAGCATGGCAAGGCACTGGCGGCGCTGCCGCTGCATCCGCGGCTTGGCCACATGCTGCTGCAGGCAGGCTCTGCCGCTGCACCGCTGGCCGCGCTCTTGGGTGAGCGCGACCCATTGCGCGGCGCACCTGCGGATCTCACGCTGCGGCTGAAGGCGCTGAAGGATCCCAAGGGGTTTGAACGCAATCACCCTTACCAGCTGAACCGCCCGGTGGTGGAGCGGATCAAGAGCGAGGCGCGGCGGCTGGAGAAACAGGCAGGCCGCCGCGACGCGGGACTGTCGCCGGCGATGATGGCCGTGCTGGCCTACCCCGACCGCGTCGGCCAGCGCCGCAAGGGGGACAGCCCGCGGTTCGTGCTGTCGGGCGGCAAGGGCGCCATTCTGGATGGCGGCGACACGCTGGCCGGCGCGCCGTTCATCGTGGCGCTGGACACCGACGGCAACCCGCGCGAGGCCAGGATCCGGATGGCGGCGCAGATATCGCTGGCCGAGATCCGCGAGCTGTTTGCGGATCAGATTGCCTGGAGTGACGTTTGCGAATGGTCGAAACGCGACCGCCGGGTGGCGGCGCGCCAGCAGGAGCGGTTCGGCGCGGTGGTGCTGGACGACCGGGTCTGGAAGGACGTGCCGCCGGACGCCGTGGCGCAGGCAATGCTGGACGGGGTGCGCGACCTGGGCCTGCGGCTCACTGGCGCCGCGGCGCGGCTGGCGGCGCGCGTGGAGCTGGTACGGGCCGAAGGCTTTGACCTGCCCGACTTCTCCCTGCCCGGCCTGACGGACACGCTGGAGGACTGGCTGCTGCCGATGCTCGACGGGGTGAAATCGGCGGAGGACTGGAAGCGCTTCGATCTGCTGCCCGCGCTGCGGGCCGCACTCAGCTGGGAGCAGACGCAACTGCTGGACCGTGAGGCGCCGGGCAGTTTTACCACCCCGCTAGGCCGCAAGATCCCGATCAGCTACGACGGCGAGATCCCCGAAATCTCGGTCCGGCTGCAGGAAATGTTCGGTGTTACCCGGCATCCGTCCGTGGGCGGCGTGCCCCTGAAGGTCTCCCTGCTGTCGCCGGCACAGCGGCCGATCCAGATCACCCGCGACCTGCCCGGCTTCTGGGCCGGTTCCTATGCGGATGTGAGGAAGGACATGCGCGCCCAGTACCCCAAGCACCCCTGGCCCGAGGACCCCACTCAGGAAGACCCGACGCTCAGGGCAAAACGGCGCAAGTAGCACCGCGCAACACGGCGCAGGCCCGCAGCGTGCCCCCGGCACGCTGCCCGGCCCAACCGCAGGCTGCGCATCTTCGATGCGCGGCCCGCGGGCGGGAGCGCTGCCGGAGCGGGTCCGGACGCCGGAGGCGGGACCTTAAGCGCTTTCTTCACGGTTTCAGGCTATACTCTGCCATGATGCCGCAAGCGGGCCGTTAAACCGCACTGCAAATCCGCTCAGTTCCGCTGATTTCAGGCGGCAGCCTTGATATTCCGGGCAAGTACGCATACTTTCCCACAACTTCGCACAAGAACACGGGGCCAACCCAACACCAAAGGCTGAGCAGAGATGACCCGCACCCTGACGCGCGCCTGGGAGGAAATCCTCAGGCCGATGCTGAAACGACCCAACCGCCTGCAAGTCGCCGCGCTGTGCTACCGCATGGGCGCGGACGGCAAGGAAGTGCTGATGATCACCAGCCGCGGCACCGGCCGCTGGATCATCCCCAAGGGCTGGCCGGTCGACGGCAAGGACGGACCCGCCTCGGCCCTGCAGGAAGCCTGGGAGGAAGCCGGCGTCAGGACCGCCCGCATCTCCAAGCAGCCGATCGGCGAATACAACTACGTCAAGCGCCGCGATCACGGCGTTGACGAGCCGGTCACCACCCTGATCTTTGCCGCCGAGGTGGAAACCCTTGCCGACGACTACCCGGAGTCGGATCAGCGCACGCGCCAGTGGATGCTTCCCGAGCAGGCTGCGGAACTGGTGCATGAGCCGCAGCTGCAGGCACTGTTGCGTCAATTGTAAAAGTTATGTGACATTTTTATGTCAAACGCTTGAACCGCTCCCTCGGCGGCGGTAGGCGCGTGCGCAGACCTCGGAATCAGGAATGCGACTATGAGCGATGCATCCCAGCGCACGCAATGGAACACGCTGGACAAGGATCTGAACCGGATCTCCCAGCTTGAACTGGCCACGGCCTATGTCTCCCGCCCGCTGGTGGCGCCCGGCATCGCGCTGGCCTTCATCGTGCTGGCAGGCCTCGGCGCTGGTGTGTTCTTCGGCGGCTCCGCCATGAGCATGGTGGTGATCGCCGCGGCCGCCTTTGGCGCCTATATGGCGATCAACATCGGCGCCAATGACGTCGCCAACAACATGGGCCCGGCGGTGGGCGCCAACGCGCTGACCATGGGCGGCGCCATAGTGATCGCCGCCATCGCCGAAAGCGCCGGCGCGCTGCTGGCGGGCGGCGATGTGGTCTCGACCATTTCCAAGGGCATTATCGACCCCACCGCGGTGGCCAGCAGCAACGTATTCATCTGGGCGATGATGGCGGCGCTGATCTCCTCCGCCCTGTGGGTGAACCTGGCCACCTGGGTCGGCGCGCCGGTCTCCACCACCCACTCGGTGGTCGGCGGCGTGCTGGGCGCCGGTGTCGCCGCTGCGGGCACCGCCGCGGTGAACTGGCCCACCATGGGCAAGATCGCCGCCAGCTGGGTGATCTCGCCGGTGCTGGGCGGCATCATTGCCGCGCTGTTCCTCGCCTTCATCAAGGCCAAGATCATCTATCAGGACGACAAGATCGCCGCCGCCCGCCGCTGGGTGCCGGTGCTGGTCGGCATCATGGCAGGCGCCTTTGCCTCCTACCTGGCCCTGAAAGGCCTGAAAAAGATCGTCAAGATCGACCTGCAGACGGCGCTGCTGATCGGCGCTGCGGCGGGCGCGCTGGCCTATGTTATCACCGCCCCGCTGATCAAGCGCCAGTCCGAGGGCATGGAGAACCGCAACAAGTCGCTGAAGGCGCTGTTCGGCCTGCCGCTGGTGATCTCCGCCGCGCTCCTGTCCTTTGCCCATGGCGCCAATGACGTGGCCAACGCGGTCGGCCCGCTGGCCGCCATTGTGCACGCCACCGAATTCGGCGACTTTGCCGCCAAGGTGGCGATCCCGACCTGGGTGATGGTGATCGGCGCCTTCGGCATCTCCTTCGGCCTGTTCCTGTTCGGCCCCAAGCTGATCCGCATGGTCGGCAGCCAGATCACCAAGCTGAACCCGATGCGCGCCTACTGCGTGTCGCTGTCGGCGGCGATCACCGTGATCGTGGCCAGCTGGCTGGGGCTGCCGGTCTCCTCCACCCACATCGCCGTGGGTGCGGTGTTCGGCGTCGGCTTCTTCCGCGAGTGGCACATGGAGCGCCGCCTGAAGAAATCCTCCGCGGGCCGCACGGAGGCCAAGCGCATCGCACCAGAGGAGCGCCGCCGCCGCAAGCTGGTGCGCCGCAGCCACTTCATGACCATCGTGGCCGCCTGGGTGATCACCGTACCTGCCGCAGCACTCCTGTCGGCCGTGATCTACCTGCTGCTGAACACCATCACCAGCTGACCGGCACTTCAGGCCTTGCAAGCCCCCGCGCCATCCGGCTGCGGGGGCTTTTCTTTTGCGGTCAGAAGCGTTCCACCCAGGGCCGCAGCACCAGTTCATCGCTCCAGGCGGAGCGGTCCTGCTGGATCAGGTGCATGTACTCCCGGGCAATCGCATCCGGGTCGAGCATGCTGTCCGGGTTGTCCGCCGCCTCAACCCGTTCCGGGCGGGAGGCATTGCGGATGCCGCCGTCGATATTGACCCAGGCCACGTGGATGCCCTTGGGGTGCAGCTCCCGCGCCATCGACTGCGCCAGGCCGCGCTGTGCAAACTTGCCCATGGCAAAGGGCACCGACTGTGCAAAGCCCTTGACCCCGGCCGAGGCGCCGGTGAACAGAATGGTGCCCAGCCGCCCGTTCGCGGGCCGCTGTGCCAGCATCCGCTGCGCCGCCGCCTGCCCCAGCAGAAAGGCGCCATAGGCCGTCACTTCTACCGCCTTGCGCACAGCTTCGGGCTCCAGCTCCGCAACCGGTCCGCGGACCCGGGCCGAGGGGTTGTAGCAGGCCACCCGCAAGTCGCCCTGCAACCCCTCAACAAGCTTCCGGATCCCCTCCGCATCGGTGCCATCCAGCTGATGCAGCTGCGCCCCGGTCTCCGCCGCCAGCCCCTCCAGCTTGGCCGTGTTGCGCGCCGTCAGATGCAGTGCATAGCCGTCCCGGGACAGCGCCCGGGCCAAGGAGGCCGACAGGCCCGCCCCCGCCCCCACGATCAGTGCAACCGGTTTTGATGATGTATCCGCCATCGCTGGACCTCCCCGTTTGAGACGGGAGGATGCTGGCGGCTATTCCGCCCCCGCACAAGGGTCCCCGGGGGCGGATCACCGCGTCACATCACGGACATGTGTCAGGCCGGCGCCCCGGCGGGGAGGCCTGCGATCACGTCCGCGGCAGGCAGAACCCGGCCGAAACCGGCATGCAGCGCCGACAGCGTCACTTCCAGCACCATCTCCGCATCCAGCTCGCCGCCCTTGCGGGCCGGCATGGAAAAGGCGATCAGCGCGTCCTCCGCAACCTGGACCTCGAACCCCAGGTTTGCCGCGGACCGGGCGGTGGAATTCACGCAGAACGCAGCCACCCCGCCAGCAATCACCAGCCGGGTGATGCCGGCCTCCCGCAGATATGCTTCGAGCCCGGTGCCGGTAAACCCGGACGAACCGGTCTTCCAGAACACCGCCTCGCCTTCTGCCGGAACCGCGCAGGCCATCGGCTGGCCGCTGGGCAGATCGCGGCGGAACTTGCTTTCGGGGCGCGGGTCATCATGCATCACATGCACCACCGGCAGCCCGGCAGCCCGGAAACCCGCGGCCAGTTCCGCCACCTTCTCCTCGGCGTCCGGATTGGCCCGCTGGCGGCCGGAGGCGGTCACATTGGCCATCTCCTGCTGCATGTCGACAATCAGCAATGCTGTGGTTTGGTCCATCAAAATTCCCTCGCATCTGAATACAGGCGTGAGGGTTGCAGACCTGCGCGGCAAGGGCCAGCGCAATCTGCCGCCCCGCTTGGGCGGCAAGCGCACGAGCTGCGGCTCAGGAACCGCACCGGGCCGACAAGGCCCATTCCATGGAATGGGCCGCCAGCCGGGCGGGAGTGCCCTGCTCGCCTGGCGGCACGCTGCGGAGCGCGGCTGCGCGGGGATGGCTCAGCCGCCGATGCACCAGCGCATGATGGCCTTTTGCGCGTGCAGCCGGTTTTCGGCCTCGTCAAAGATCACCGAGTTCGGCCCGTCCATGACGTGGCTGGTCGCCTCCTCCTCGCGGTGGGCCGGCAGGCAATGCATGAACAGCGCATCCGGCTTGGCGTGGGACATCAGCTCGGCATTCACCTGATAGGGCCGCAGCATGTTGTGGCGGCGCTCCTTGGAGGACTGGCTGTCATGCATCGACACCCAGGTGTCGGTGACCACCAGGTCCGCGCCCTCGACCGCCTTGGCCGCATCGCGCTCGATCACCACCTTGGAGCCCGCCTTGCGCGCCAGGCCGACGAACTCCTCCTCCGGGTCCAGCTGCGCCGGGCCTGCAAAGGTCAGGTCGAACCCGAACTGGCCGGCCGCGTGCAGGAAGGACGCGCAAACGTTGTTGCCGTCGCCGCACCAGACCACCTTCTTGCCCTTGATGGAGCCGCGGTGCTCCTCATAGGTGAGGATGTCGGCCATGATCTGGCAGGGGTGGGTGCGGTCGGTCAGGCCGTTGATCACCGGCACATCGGCATATTCCGCCATCTCGGTCAGCACGGTCTCGTCGAAGGTGCGGATCATGATCATGTCGACATAGCGCGACAGCACCCGGGCGGTGTCGGCAATGGTCTCGCCATGGCCCAGCTGCATGTCCTTGCCGCTCAGCACCATGGTCTGGCCGCCCATCTGGCGCACGCCGGTGTCGAAGGAGACACGGGTCCGGGTCGAGGGTTTTTCGAAGATCAGCGCCACCATCCGGTCCTTCAGCGGCAGCTCGTCATCAAGCGCCGCCTTGGGGCGCCCCAGGCGCGCCTGCTTGGTGGTCTTGGCCTGGTCGATGATGGTCCGCAGGCCGGCGGGATCGGTTTTGTGGATGTCGAGGAAATGGTTCATGACTGTATCGCTTTGTTTAAGGCGAAGGCCGGGGGCTCTGCCCCCGGACCCCGGGATATTTCCGGCAAGAGGAAGATCAGGCAGCTTCAACCTGGGCGGCGGTTTTCTCCAGGCGGCGGACGGCCTCGGCGATGTCCTCGTCCGTCAGGGTCAGCGGCGGCAGCAGCCGGATCACATTGTCCGCTGCCGGAACGGTGATCAGCTCGTTGTCATAGCCTGCCTTCACCACATCGGCATTCACCGCCTTGCACTTGAGGCCCAGCATCAGGCCGGAACCGCGCACTTCCTCGAAGACCTCCGGGTGGCCGGCAATCAGCCCTTCCAGCTGCTGGCGCAACAGGCCCGCCTTGCGGTTCACCTCCGCCAGGAAGGCCTCGTCGGCGATGTGATCCATCACCGCACAGCCCACCGCGCAGCCCAGCGGGTTGCCGCCGTAGGTGGAGCCATGGGTCCCCGCGGTCATGCCGCTGGCCGCATTCTCGGTGGCCAGCACCGCGCCCAGCGGGAAGCCGCCGCCGATCCCCTTGGCCACCATCATGATGTCCGGCGCGATGCCCGCCCATTCATGGGCAAACAGCTTGCCGGTCCGCCCGACGCCGCATTGCACCTCATCCAGGATCAGCAACAGGCCGTTGTCGTCGCAGATCTGGCGCAGCGCCTTCAGCTCTGCATCCGGGACCGGACGGATGCCGCCCTCGCCCTGCACCGGCTCGATCATGATGGCGGCGGTTTTCTCATTGACGGCCTCACTTACCGCATCCAGATCGCCAAACGCCAGATGCACGAAACCCGGCAGCAGCGGGCCGAAGCCCTTGACCATCTTCTCGGAGCCCGCCGCAGCGATCCCCGCCGAAGACCGGCCATGGAAGGAGCCGTCAAAGGTGATGATCTCCACCCGCTCCGGCTGGCCCTTGTCGTAGAAATACTTGCGCGCCATCTTCACCGCCAGCTCGCAGGCCTCGGTGCCGGAGTTGGTGAAGAACACGGTGTCGGCAAAGGTATGCTCCACCAGCTTGTCCGCCAGCGCCTGCTGCTGCGGAATCTGGTAGAGGTTGGACACATGCCACAGGTTCTGCGCCTGGGAGGTCAGCGCCGCCACCAGCGCCGGATGGGCGTGGCCCAGCGCATTTACCGCAATGCCCGAGCCCAGATCCAGAAAGCGGCGCCCGTCCGCCGTGGTCAGCCAGGCGCCTTCGCCTTTGACGAACTCAAGCGGTGCACGGTTGTAGGTCGGCAGAACGGACGGGATCATCAGGATCATCCTTTTCGTGGTGTGAAGCCAAAGCTGTGACGTAAGCCTGGCCTTGGGTCAACGGTGGATCAATGGTTTTGAGAGGGGGAAGTGCCGGAATCCGGGCACAACAGATCAGGGGCCGGTCACGCCAGGCGGCGTCGGCGTCGCGAAACGGTGATATCTGCGCGTTTGATCATGGGCAGGTTCCATAGTGGAGGTTTCGCCGGATGAAAACCCCTTTTGTGCAGCCCGCTCCGCCAAACTGCCGCAGCGCGCCGCCCGCCCCATTCACCTTTGCTGAAATACTCCGGGGTGAATTGGCCGCCAGGCCAAGAGGGGCAGCGCCCCTCTCCTTCGCAAAATCCCAGGGTAGCGGCTTTTCTGCGCTTTCAGCGTAAGGCAGGCACCGGACCATTTCCCCTTGCATCCCGCGGCGGCTTGCCGCACCGCTTGGCGATGAGCCGCGACACCCCGCAGAACCCGCCCCTGGCCGCCGCCCTGATCCTGGCGGCGACGACCTTCATTGCCGGCACCACGCTGATGGCCAAGGCGCTGGGAACGGATCTGCTGGGCACGCCGCTGCACCCGATGCAGATCAGCCATGGCCGGTTTCTGTTCGCCTTCATGGCGATTTCAACGGCCGTGCTGATCCTGCGCCCGAAATTCATCCGGCCGCATTGGGGCTATCACATCGGCCGCACCTCCTTCGGCTGGGCGGGCGTCACGCTGATGTTTGCCTCCGTTGCCTATATCCCGCTGGCCGACGCCACCGCGATCACCTTCCTGAACCCGGTCTTCGGCATGCTGCTGGCGATCCCGTTCTTGGGAGAGCGGGTCGGCCCCTGGCGCTGGGGCGCTGCGCTGATTGCGATGATGGGCGCGATGATCCTGCTCAGGCCCACGCCCGCCAGCTTCCAGCCCGCGGCGCTGCTGGCGCTGGGGGCGGCGGCGGTGATGGGGCTGGAGCTGATCTTCATCAAGAAACTGGCGGGCCGCGAGGCGCCCTTGCAGGTGCTGTGGTTCAACAACCTGCTGGGGCTGGCGATTGCCAGCTGCGCGGTGCTGCCGGTCTGGCAGATGCCGAGCCCGGCGCAATGGGGGGCGCTGGCGGCGCTTGGCCTCTTGATGGCCTGTGCGCAGGCCTGTTTCATCAACGGCATGGCGCGGGCCGATGCCTCCTATGTGGCGCCCTTCAGCTATGCCACGCTGGTCTTTGCGGCGCTCTACGACTTCCTTGGCTTCGGCGCGGTGCCGGATGCGGTGTCCGTCCTCGGCGCCGTGATCATCCTGGCCGGAGCGGCGGTTCTGGCCTGGCGCGAAGGGCGGCTGCGCCCGCCTGCAGGCCGCGCGGCAGCGGCCGGGAAGTAACCCGCGCACCGCACGCTGCCTCACGAAAAGTTATTCCAGATCAATGGCCCGGCGGCGACGCCGAGGTCGAAAACCGGCATTTTCCACCTGCCCGGCGCGCCACCCTGCCCGTCAGCAGGACAGGAGAACGCAATGCACGAAAGGCGAATCCCCGAATGGCTGCGCCACGCGCCGGTGCCCTCGGTCAGGGACTTCGGGATCCTGGCGGGGCTTGAGGCGGTGGTGCGCGGCACATTGATCTCGGTGTTTCCGCTGATCATGTACCGGGCGCTGGGGGATGCCGGGCTGGTCTCTGCCTCCTATTTCGCGGTGGGCATCCTGTCGCTCCTGGCCGGTCTGATGGTGCCCGCGCTGGTCCGGCTGGTGCCGCGCCGCTGGGCCTACAGCCTGGGCGCGCTGATGTTCGTGCTGTCGGCGGGTTTTGCCATTGAAGGCAGCCCCGTTTCGGTCCTGATCGCACTGGCGCTCAACACGGTGGCGGCGGTCACCACCTTTATCTGCTTCAACGCCTATGTGCTCGACTATATCTCCAGGGTGGAACTGGGCAAATGCGAGACCTCGCGGATGTTCTATTCGGCGCTTGGCTGGACCGCCGGGCCGATGGCCGGCGTGCTGCTGCTGGAGGTCTGGGCGCCCGCCCCCTTCCTGATCTCCGCCGCTGCCGCCCTGCTGATGCTGGCGGCCTTCTGGTGGATGCGGATGGGCAACGGCAAGCAGATCGCCCGCGCCCGCGGCCCGGCCTCCAACCCGCTGAAATACCTGCCGCGGTTCCTGGAGCAGCCACGGCTGATCACCGGCTGGCTGTTTGCGGTGATCCGCTCCTCCGGCTGGTGGATCTACGTGGTCTACCTGCCGATCTTTGCCATCGAGAAGGGGCTGGGGCAGGAGCTGGGCGGCATCCTTTTGTCAGTGACCAATGGCTGCCTGTTTGCCGCGCCGCTGCTGCAGCGCTGGGTGCTGCGGCATTCGATCCGCTTTGCGGTCCGCACGGGGTTCCTGGCCGTCACCATCTGTTTCGGCACGGCGGCGGCGCTGCAGGGCTGGCCCGCGGTTTCCGTGGGGCTTCTGATGGCTGGTTCGGCAGCGCTGATCCTGCTCGACATCTGCGGCGGGCTGCCCTTCCTGATGGCGGTCAAACCGTCCGAGCGCACCGAGATGTCAGCGGTCTATTCCAGCTACCGGGACATCTCCGGCATTCTGACCCCGGGGGCCGCCTGGCTGGTGCTGATGGTGTCGCCGCTGGCCGGGATCTTTGCAGCCGGGGCCGCCGCCACCGCCTATGCCGCCCTTCTGGCCGGCAAGCTGCATCCGCGGCTGGGGCGCAAAAAGGCTGCCCCGCCCGCGGAGGACCCGCTGCCCGCGGAGTAGCGGCGTCAGGGTTTCAGCCGGTAGCCGGTGCGCAGCATCACCCAGGCCAGCAGGCAGACGGCGAAGGTTGCGCCGCTGCACACCGCCAGCCCCAGCACCGGCGGGCTGTCGGAGGTGCCGATCACCCCGAATCGCACCCCGTCGATCAGGTAGAACACCGGGTTCAAATGCGAGATCGCGCGCAGCACCGGCGGCAGCGCCTCGACCGAATAGAAAGTGCCCGACAGAAAGGCGAGCGGCGTGACGATGAAATTGGTGATCGCCGCCATCTGGTCGAACTTGTCGGCAAAGACCCCGGCCACGATGCCCAAGCCCCCCAGGAAGGCCGCGCCCAGCACGATGAACACCAGCGCCACCAGCGGATGCGCGGGCACGATCTGCAGCACCGCCATGAGCCCCAGGCCGATGCCCAGCGCCACCAGCGTGCCGCGCGCCACCGCGCCTGCCAGGTAGCCCAGCAGGATCTCCAGCCCCGACAGGGGCGGCATCAGCGTGTCGACGATATTGCCCTGCACCTTGGCAATTACGATGGAGGATGAGGTGTTTGCAAAGGCGTTCTGGATCACCGTCATCATCATAATGCCCGGCGCCAGGAAGGTCAGGAACGGCACCCCCATCACGTCGCCGCGCTTGGGGCCGATGGCGATGTTGAAGATCATCAGGAACAGCGCCGCGGTCACCAAGGGCGCCAGCAGGGTCTGGGTCCAGACCACCAGAAACCGCTTCACCTCGCGCCAGGCCAGCGCCTTGAGCCCCAGCCAGTTCACCTGCCCGAACCTGCGCGCGCCCAGTTCGACCTGATATCCCTGATCTGCCATAATGCCTCCGGTTTTTTGCTGCTTTGCCTGCATAACCGCTGCCGCTTGGGGCGCAAGATGCCTTGTAACTCCGCCCGCAGTGATTAGAATAGGGCGATCACACGGAATATGATGGCGGCCGCAGAACCCCTGGGGCCGCTATTAGCTTGGAAAGGCAACAGATGTCCTGGACAGACGAGCGCGTCGAACTGCTCAAGAAAATGTGGGGCGAAGGCCAGTCGGCCAGCCAGATCGCCAAGGAACTGGGCGGCGTGACCCGCAACGCCGTGATCGGCAAGGTGCACCGGCTCGGCCTGTCCAACCGCAACAGCGGCGGCGCCAAGGCTGCCGAGCCCAAGGAAAAGCCCGCAGCAGCGCCCGCAGCAGCAGCGCCGAAACCGGCCGCGGCGCCCAAGCCCAAGCCGCAGCCCAAGACCGAACCGGCCCGCCCGGCCGCGGCCCAGCCCGCAGCGGACGCCAAGCCGGCGACGCCTGCGCGCCGCCAGATCATCCCGGCCGGCCAGCCGCTGCCGCCGCAGCCCTCGGCCAATGAGATCAGCCCCGAGGCGCTGGCCAAGGTCAACGAGGTCGAGAAGAAGGCCAAGAAGCTGGGCCTGATGGAGCTGACCGAGCGCACCTGCAAATGGCCGGTGGGCGACCCGGCAACCGAGGACTTCTGGTTCTGCGGCCTGCCCGCCCAGCAGGGCAAACCCTATTGCGAGGCGCATGTGGGCGTGGCGTTCCAGCCGATGTCCTCGCGCCGCGACCGCCGCCGCTGAGCGCAGCCCGGCCACGGGAAAAGCCAAAGGCGTCCGCAAGGGCGCCTTTTTCTTTTCCGCAGCGCTGCCGGCCGCTCCGCCTCCCGGAAACAGGCAAAAACGTGTATGATAGCGGTGTCCGCCACCGCCCTGGCGGCGGCGGGCCTGACTCAGCGAGGAGGCCATCATGAAACGCACTGCATCTGCGGCCTGCGCCGCCCTTGGCGCAGCGATCGCCCTGTCTCTTGCCCCGGCATCAGCGGACACCGTATCCGAACCGGTTCTGAAGACCGAGTTGGAGGGCATGCCCGGCATGGAAGCAAATATCGTTGCCTTTGACGTGGCGCCGGACTGGGTGACCGACCACCACCATCATCCCGGGCATGTGTTTGTCTATGTGCTGGAAGGGACTGTGAAGATTGATGTCGACGGCCAGGAGCCTCTTGAATTCGGCCCCGGTGAAGCCTTTTATGAACGCCCCGGTGTCAGCATGGTCGGTTCCAACACCAGCTCCTCCGAGCGGGCCAAGTTCATCGTCTTCCAGGTCGGCGAGGCCGGCAAGCCGCTGATGGTCAGCAACTAGCCGGACTGCTTCACCCGGCTTCTTCTGTAGAACTCCGCCCCAAGCCGCAACTGCGGCCGGGAACGGGGTTTCAAGGCTTAGGCCGGTCAGTTGGTGACCGGGCCTTCGGAGGTGAATTTCGGGATCACGCTGTCAGAGGCTGCCTTGGGCTCGATCCCGGGCCAGTTGCCTTCGGCCAGATTGATGTTGCCGGGGATGTCCTCTTCCCAGAAGCCGACCACCACGTCGGTGATGTTCAGATACAGCTTGTCATCGACGATGCGCCACAGGTTCGGGTTGGCCGGCACCTTGCCGCCCTTGGACACGCCATAGGCGCAGTGGCCGTCATACTGCGGTGCGTAATAGGCCGGGTTTTCCAGGAAGGTGTCGCGGTTTTCTGCGCTCGAAAAGGCCCATTTGGCGCCATTGTAGTCCGCAGTGAAATCCGCATGCCCCCGCACCGGCGCGGTCTGCGGCGTGCCCACCGGGTTCATGTCCAGGCTGCGGTAGGCCACCACGTCATAGCCCGACACGGCATAGCCGGTGCCGTCGACATACTGCTCCCCCGCATAGGCCGGCAGGGCAAAGGTCAGCGCTGCCGTAGCAGCAAATGCAAAACGCTTCATGAAATCATCCCTTTCCTCGGTGATCGCTTCAACTTGGGCTCCGGCATGTGGTCCGGTGTCGGGTCAGACACTAAAGGGCCTGCAGAAAATGCGAAGGGGGGCTCACGTCTCTGTGTGCGCAGACGAGCCCCCGTGAGTATTTTGAAAAATTTCCGCAGCGCATACCTTCCAGTCATTGGAATTTCCGATTTTCCCCTTATCTCTGCCAAAGCCGGCCGCCGCAGCCTCTGCGCGTGGCCGTGAACAGGAAACAATCAGAGCAAGGCCCGACAGATGAGCGACACCCCCTATACCCCGCCGAAAGTCTGGAAATGGGAACAGGCCAACGGCGGCGAGTTCGCCTCGATCAACCGCCCCATCGCCGGCGCGACCCACGACAAGGAGCTGCCCGCGGGCAAGCATCCCTTCCAGCTCTACTCGCTGGCGACGCCGAACGGGGTGAAGATCACCGTGATGTTCGAGGAGCTGCTGGCGGCGGGCCATGCGGGTGCCGAGTATGACGCCTGGCTCATCAGGATCGGCGACGGCGACCAGTTCGGTTCCGGCTTTGTCGACGTGAACCCGAACTCCAAGATCCCGGCGCTGCTGGACCGCAGCGGCGCGGAGCCGGTGCGGGTGTTCGAAAGCGGCTCGATCCTGCTGCATCTGGCAGAGAAGTTCGGGGCCTTCCTGCCCAAGGAGGGCGCGGCGCGCACCGAGACCCTGAACTGGCTGTTCTGGCAGATGGGCAGCGCCCCCTACCTGGGCGGCGGCTTTGGCCACTTCTATGCCTATGCGCCGGAGAAATGGCAGTATCCGATCGACCGTTTCACGATGGAAACCAAGCGCCAGCTGGACGTTCTGGACCGGCAGCTGGCGGAGCACAAGTTCGTCGCAGGCAGCGAATACACCATTGCCGACATCGCCATCTGGCCCTGGTACGGCCAGCTGGTTCTGGGCCGCAACTATGGCGATGCCGCCGAGTTCCTGGATGCCGGCAGCTACAAGAACGTGGTCCGCTGGGCCAAGGCCATCGACGCCCGCCCGGCAGTGCAGCGCGGCCGCATGGTGAACCGCACCTCCGGCGACCCGGCGTTCCAATTGCATGAACGCCACGACGCTAGCGATTTCGACACCCGCACCCAGGACAAGCTGGAAGCGGCAGAATAACCGCCCGCCTGCAAGGCTCCGGTTTAGGGAATTCCAAGCGCCCGCCACGCTGCGGGCGTTTTTTCGTTGGCCCTACATCCAGCCCAATTGCGTCAGGGCATGCACGTCGTTCCAGACCTTGGTCATGTGGCGGATCTTGCCCCCGTCGAAGTCCAGTACATAGACGTAATCCGTGGCGATCTTCTTGCCCGTCGGCGCGCCGTTGCCGGCATCAACTGTGTGGGTGCCATGGAACACCGCAAACAGGATCGCGCGGTTGTTGTCCTCATCCAGCGCCAGGGATTTGAACTCGGCACGGGCGTCCGGCATCGGGGTCAGCAACCCCTTGGTCCATTCGGTATAATCCGCAATCGTCTTGATCTCCGCCAGCGCGTCCGCCTGGACCGCAAAGGTGGCGTCCGGCGTGCACCATTCCTGGCACACGTCCCATCCCTTACCCGCGTCACAGGCCTCGCAGAAATCATGTGCGGTCTGTTTGATGGACATCGTTCTCTCCCTCTCTGCTGGATAGCCGGGCATGGCGCCTGGCCATGCCCTTGCAGCAGCAGATAAGGCAAAAACGTCTGACGGCGAGGACGGGCTACTTCAGGCGCGGCGGCGCGGCCGGGTCGCTGCCCGGTTTCATGGGCTTGTATTCCTGCGGTGCTACCGGCTCCGGCAGGTCAAAGCGCAATCCGGCGCGGGCGAGCTTGGCCGCCGCCGGATCGTCCGCATCGAAGAAGGCAACATCCATCGCGCCGGCCTCGATGCCGGAAAAGGTCAGCGCCTCGCTGGCCGCCTTGGCCAGCGACGGCTGCGCCGCCTCCTTGGCGCCGACAAAGCCCAGGAGATGCCCCTGCCCGCCGCCGGCATAACGCACCCCGGCGAGATAGGCCGCCGCCGCCAGCCCGCCCGCGGTGGCCAGCTTGGCATCCAGCGCCGTCAGCAGCGCCTCCGGCAGACCCTTGGGCGCCGTGAACATCTCCACCGCGGCCTCCACCTCATCCGGCGCGTGGCCCAGCGTCCGGTGCAGCCAGCTGACCGCCTCTGCCGGGATCAGGATGGCAGAGGGCGCCACCTCCAGGTTCAGCCCCAGGCCAATGCCCTGCCCGGCCAGCATCTGCGCAATCACCCGGCCCGACAGCGCCGCGTAAGGAACAGGTTTGCCGGCAAACTGCGCCAGCCGCTCCTCGCGGTCGAACACCAGCACAAAGGCCCCGTCCGGCGTCTCGAACAGCTCCGGCGAGATCTGCTCGCCCTCCGCTTCCTCGGCCAGCAACAGGAACAGCTCAGCATCGGCCAGCCGCTCATAGAACCGCAGACGGGCGGCATCCTCGGCGGGCGCTGCCTCCATCGCGGCATGGGCCAGATCCAGCGGGGTTTGTTCTGTCATCGCATCAGCTCCTTCACCCGGGCCTGCAGCACCGGCAGCAGCTCGGCCTCGAACCAGGGGTTTTTCTTCAGCCATGCGGTATTACGCCAGGACGGATGCGGCAAGGGGAAGACCTGCGGCGCATGATCCCGCCAGCCGCGCACCAGCTCCGTCACCGGCCCCTTCACCCCCAGGTGATAGCGCTGCGCATGGGCTCCGACCAGCACCTTGAGCCGGACATCCTTCAGCTGCGCCATCACCAGGTGATGCCAGGTTTTGCCGCAGATGGCGGGCGGCGGCAGGTCGGCTTTCCTGGCGTTGTAACCGGGAAAGCAGAACCCCATCGGCACCACCGCCACCCGGTCCTTGTCATAAAACTCCGCCTCCGTGAGCCCCAGCCAGGCCCGCAGCCGGTCGCCGGAGGGGTCGGTAAACGGCCTGCCGCTTTCATGCACCCGCGCCCCCGGCGCCTGGCCCGCGATCAGGATCCGGGCGGAGGGGCGGAACCAGACCACCGGCCGCGGCGCATGCGCCGTGGCGGTGGCGGCAAAGCGTCCGGCACAGATCCGGCAGTTGCGAATCTGCGCCTTAAGCTGCCCGCTGCCACTGATTGTCTCATTGCCGGAAACAGTCATCCGCCGCCCCGCTTGTCCGCTGCGCCCGTGAAAAACCTGCCCGGAAGGCCGGCTGCAGGCCCAATTCGTTAAAACTTCGTTGAACATCTATGACACAATTCGACATAATAAGGCCAAATTCGCCGCGTAGGCCATTAACACTCTTTTGATAAGAAAGAGACGCGGGCACGCCAGAATGCCTGCGCAACACGAGGCAGACTGAGCCCCCCGCAGGGCCGCACGGGCAGTACCGGAACAAGCGATGCTTGAGTTTGAAAACGTCAGCAAGTCCTTCTGGACCGGAACCCAGCGCAAGGTGATCCTTGACCGCGTGTCGTTCCGCATCGAGCCGGGCAAATCGCTGGGCGTGCTGGCCCCGAACGGCACCGGCAAGACCACGCTGATCAACATGATGGCCGGGCTGGAAAAACCGGATGAGGGCGAGATCCGGCGCAACTGCAAGATTTCCTTTCCGCTGGGCTTCATGGGCGGGGTGATCAGCCGCCTGTCGGCGATGGAAAACTGCCGCTACATTGCCAAGCTCTACGGGCTGGACCCGGACTACGTGGAGGCTTATTGCCGCTGGCTGTGCGGCCTGCGGGAGTATTTCGATCAGCCGATCGGCACCTATTCCGCGGGGATGCGGGCGCGGTTCAGCTTTTCGCTGATGCTGGCGCTGGATTTCGACATCTACCTGATCGACGAAGGCATGCCGAGCACCACCGATGTGGAGTTCAACCGCAAGGCCGGCGAGATCCTGCAGGAGCGGCTGCAAACCACCACCATCATCATCGTCTCGCACCAGGCCAAGACGCTGGAGAAATTTGCCCGTTCGGCGGCCGTCTTGCTGCAGGGGCAGCTGCATATGTTTGACACTTTGGAAGAAGCGAAACAGCTCTATGACTACGAAACCGAGAGCTAAGAAGTTCCGCATCCGCCGCAGCCCTGCTGTGGCCGGAGCCGGCGAAGCCGGCGCCCAGCCGGCGCCCCAGGACGCGGCCGCCGCTGCCGGGCAGCCCCATCCGCACGCCCAGCCGGACCCGCAGGCCGCTGCCGCAGCTGCCGCCCATGCCGCGGCAAACCCCGCTGCAGCAGAGGGCGCCGGCGCGGCGCCGCTCTCCGGCATGGTCAGCTCCGCAAACGAGACCAGGCTGGAAACCGACATCGACGCGATCCGCCGCGAGGGGCTGACCGGCCGCCAGCTGCGCCTGGCCCGGCGCATGGCGCAGAAGCACAACCTGGCCGCCACCTCGGATTTCGAGGCGGTGCGGATGCTGCGCGAGCGCGGCATCGACCCGTTCAAGCGCGCCAACATGCTGGAACTGGTGGTGCCCCAGAACAAGTCGCAGCCCGCAGGCACCCCGCCGGCGCCGGGCTCAGTCCAGCTGCCGCAGACGGTGCCCGCCGCCAAGACCACCCTGCCCTCGACCGAGCTCAGCCCGGCGGAACGGCGTAACCGCGAAATCCAGGAAATCCAGCGTGACATCGCCCGCCGCCGCCGCCGCAAGCTGTCGCTGCTGGCGGCGCGGCTGGCGTTCTTCGTGCTGCTGCCGACCCTGGCCGCGGGCTACTACTTCTATTCGGTGGCCACGCCGATGTATTCGTCGAAATCCGAATTCCTGGTGCTCAAGGCCGACAGCGCGGCCGGCGGCGTCGGCGGGCTGCTGTCCGGCACCCAGTTCGCCACCAGCCAGGATTCGATCGCGGTGCAAAGCTACCTGATGTCCAAGGAGGCGATGCTGCGGCTGGACCGCGAAGCAGGCTTCAAGGCGCATTTCACCCAAGAATGGCTGGACCCGATTCAGCGGCTGGAGAGCAACCCCACCAACGAACAGGCCTACGACACCTACAGCCGCAACGTGAAGATCGGCTATGACCCGACCGAAGGCGTGGTGCGGATGGAAGTGTCCGCCGCCGACCCGGAAGCCGCGGCAGAGTTTTCGCGCAAGCTGATTTCCTATGCCCAGGAGAAGGTGAACAACCTGTCGCAGCAGAAACGCGCCGACCAGATGTCCGAAGCGGAGACGGCCCTCGCCGACGCCGAGGCCCAGCGCCGCGCGGCCCAGCAGCGGCTGGTGGTGCTGCAGCAGCAGGGGGCGGTGCTGGACCCCGAAGGCGTGGTTGCCTCGCTGCGCTCGCAGATCAGCACCTTTGAAATCCAGCTGGAGGAAAAACGGCTGGAGCTGGCCGCCCTGCAGGACAACGCCCGCCCCAACCGGGCCAAGGTCTCCGGCGCCGAGGCCGACATCCGGCGGCTGGAGGCGGTGATCGCCAGCCTCAACAACCGGATGGTTGACGCCTCGGCCGGCGAAAATTCGCTCGCCAACCTGCGCATCCAGATCCAGATGGCCCAGGCCGACCTCGCCACCCGCGACCTGATGCTGCAATCGGCCTTGCAGCAAGTGGAAACCACCCGCATGGAGGCCAACCGCCAGGTCCGCTACCTGACCACCGCGGTGGAGCCGGTGCCCAGCGACGAGCCCTCCTATCCGCGCAAGTTCGAGAATACCGTTTTGGCATTCCTGATCTTTTCCGGTATCTACCTGATGTGTTCGCTCACCGCGTCCATCCTGCGGGAGCAGGTGTCATCGTAAAGCCATCGGGTACCCATGAAAAACATCGATATCGCCGGCCTCACCATCGGCAATGATCGTCCGCTGACCATCATTGCCGGCCCCTGTCAGCTGGAAACTGCAGACCACGCCCGGATGATTGCCGGCACCCTCAAGGAAGCCTGCGAAAAGGCGGGCGCCCAGTTCGTGTTCAAGGCCTCCTACGACAAGGCCAACCGCACTTCGCTCTCGGGCAAGCGCGGCCTCGGCATCGACGAGGGGCTCAAGGTGCTCGACACCATCCGCACCGAATTCGGCGTGCCGGTGCTGACCGATGTGCACACCGAGGCGCAATGCGCGGTGGCGGCGGAGGCCGTGGACATCCTGCAGATCCCGGCCTTCCTGTGCCGCCAGACCGACATGCTGCTGGCCGCAGGCAACACCGGCAAGGCGGTGAACATCAAGAAGGGCCAGTTCCTGGCGCCCTGGGACATGGCCAACGTGGTCGCCAAGGTGGAAAGCACCGGCAACCAGAACATCCTGCTGACCGAGCGCGGCACCTCCTTCGGTTACAACACGCTGGTGGCCGACATGCGCTCGCTGCCGCAGATGGCCCAGGGCGGCTATCCGGTGGTGATGGACGCCACCCATTCCGTCCAGCAGCCCGGCGGCAAGGGCGGCTCCACCGGCGGCCAGCGCGAGTTTGCCCCGCTGATGGCGCGCGCGGCAGTGTCCCTTGGTATCGCGTCCGTCTTCATCGAGACCCATCAGGACCCGGACAACGCCCCCTCCGACGGGCCGAACATGATCTACCTTGACCAGATGCCGCAGCTGATCGAAAGCCTGATGCGCTTTGATGCGCTGGCCAAGGCCGACCCGATCCGTATTTGACCTTCAAAAGAGATTTCAGACATGACCAAACCGCTGTCCGAGGTGACCCCGAACACCTGGAGCTTTCTGCGCGATGCGATGATCAAGCCGACCGGCTTTCGCGAATATGACGCGCGCTGGAAATACCCCGAGGAGATCAACCTCCCCGGCATGACCGCCCTCGGCCTCGGCCTCGGCACCCAGATGCGCAAGCGCGGCATCGAGCCGGTGATCGCCGTCGGCAACGACTACCGCGACTATTCGCTGGCGATCAAAAACGCGCTGATCCTCGGCCTGATGCAGGCCGGCATCCAAGTGAAGGACATCGGTCCGGCGCTGTCGCCGATGGCCTATTTCGCCCAGTTCCATCTGGATGTGCCCGCCGTTGCCATGGTCACCGCGTCGCACAACCCCAACGGCTGGACCGGCGTCAAGATGGGCTTTGACCGCCCGCTGACCCACGGCCCGGACGAGATGGCAGAGCTGCGCGACATCGTGCTGAACGGCGAAGGCCAGCCCGCCCCCGGCGGCTCCTACGAGTTCGTCGACGGCGTCAAGGAAGCCTATATCGACGACCTGGTCGGCGATTTCAGAATGTCCCGCCCGCTCAAGGTGGTCTGCGCCACCGGCAACGGCACGGCGTCCGCCTTTGCGCCGGAGCTGTTCAAGCGCATCGGCGTCGAGGTGGTCGAGAGCCACAACCGGCTCGACTACACCTTCCCGAACTACAACCCCAACCCCGAAGCGATGGAAATGCTGCATGACATGTCTGCCAGCGTGAAGGCCTCCGGCGCTGACCTGGCGCTTGGCTTTGACGGCGACGGCGACCGCTGCGGCGTGGTCGACGACGAGGGCGAGGAGATCTTTGCCGACAAGGTCGGCGTGATCATGGCCCGCGACCTGTCCAAGCTCTATCCGAATTCGACCTTTGTGGCGGATGTGAAATCCACCGGCCTGTTTGCCTCCGATCCCGAGCTGCAGAAGAACGGCGTCACCGCGGATTACTGGAAGACCGGCCACAGCCACATGAAGCGGCGCGTGAAGGAAATCGGCGCGCTGGCGGGGTTTGAGAAATCCGGCCACTACTTCCTGGCCGAGCCCGTGGGCCGCGGCTACGACTGCGGCATGCGGGTGGCGGTTGAGGTCTGCAAAATGCTGGACCGCAACCCGGGCATGTCGATGTCCGATCTCAGGAAGGCGCTGCCCAAGACCTGGTCCACCCCGACTATGTCGCCCTATTGCGCCGACACCGAGAAATACGCCGTGCTGGAGCGGCTGGTGCAGAAGCTGGTTGCCAAGCATGAGGCGGGCGAAAGCTTTGCCGGCCGCGCCATCAAGGAAGTCGTCACCGTGAACGGCGCCCGGGTGATCCTGGACAACGGCTCCTGGGGGCTGGTGCGGGCCTCGTCCAACACCCCGAACCTGGTGGTGGTCTGCGAAAGCTCCGACAGCGAAGCCGAGATGCGGGCGATCTTTGCCGACATCGACGCGGTGATCCGCACCGAGCCGCTGGTGGGCGACTACGACCAGACCATCTGACCTTGGCCAAGAGGGATTTCGCCTGCTGACGCAGGCGATCCGCGCCCGCCTTTGGCGGGCGCTTTTCTTTGCTGAGAAGCGATCTAAGGTCAGGTCTGCCCTTAGATGCGCCACTTCGAGTGTAAGGCACCTGCAGCCGCGTCAAGGACACGCCGGGCGTTGCCCGGGGGCCTGCGGCCCTCCTTGACCCGGCTTCCGGCTTGGGCGCTCAGTTGCCGCCGAGCAGTTTCAGCAGCTGGTCCCGCGCTTCCTGCTCGATCCGCTGCTTCAG
The DNA here is from genome assembly GCF_049056525.1 of Leisingera coralii. Lineage (NCBI taxonomy): Bacteria > Pseudomonadati > Pseudomonadota > Alphaproteobacteria > Rhodobacterales > Roseobacteraceae > Leisingera > Leisingera coralii. The sequence continues at coordinate 78,328 of NZ_JBHUPT010000018.1, forward strand.
GACATCGTTGATGTCCTGTTCCGGAGCGATTTCCGTTTCGAGGTTCAGCTCCTCGCTGATCTTCTGGCGTACCCGGTCCTTGGCCTCCTGCTCGACATCGCCGATCCGGGTCTGCAGCGCCTGGCTCAGGTCCGGACGGATGTGAGGATTGCTCCAGGGGCCGGTGATCCGCACTGGAATGGTCAGCACCTGGTCGCTGCCCGCCCGCACGATCTGCGGCGTGAACAGGTAGTCCAGATCCCGCGCGCCCAGCCCGATCCGCCCCTTGCCATCGGCACGGAAGCCCTTGAGCAGCACCAGCAGGTCCTCGTTGCGCAGGTTGCCGCCCTCGATCGTGTAGCTGGCGGTCAGCTGGTCGAACACGGTGCTGCCGCCATTGCCGCCCGAGCGCATCAGCTGCTCCAGGTCGAAGCCGGTAAAGAACCCCTTGCCCGCTTCCAGCCAGCCCTTGCCGCTCAGCGACCGCATGATCGCGTCCACCGAATTGCCGGACCCGAGGAACTCCAGCTCCCCCAGCGCCTCGCCGTTGAGGCGGCCGTAGCCTGCAACTTCGCCCAAGGCCCGCTCCAGCCGGATGCCGGCAAAGGTGAGGTTCCCGCCCACCGACAGGCCGTCGCGGTTGTTGACCACCAACTGCCCCTGCACCTGGCCGCCGAACATCGACGCCGGAAGGAATTTCACCACCGCCCGCTTGCGCTTGACCGTCAGGTTCACCTGGCTCGGCCCCAGCTTGACACTGCCGGTATCCAGACTGTCGAAGGACAGATCCACCGTGGCATCGGCCAGCCCCAGCGCCGAGGCGTCGATCCGTTGCTTCGGCCAGCCGTCCGCCGCCGCGCCGCGGCTGTTCGGCCCGCCCGCGCCGCGGACATCGCCAAAGTCCAGCGCCCCGCCCTGCAGCCGGGCGGTGATCTGCGGCCGCTTGCCGAATTCCACATCCGCCGCGCCGCTCAGCCTGTTCCGGCCCAGCTCCACCGCCAGGTCGCGCATCGAGAGCCGCCCGTCGGCGGTATAGGTCACATCGGCACCAAACACCGCCTTCTGCGCAAACGCGTCGGGCAGGAACACCCCCAGCGCCACGCCGGTCTGCAAGGCATCCTCGGCGCCGAATGTCAGCCGCCCGCTGGCCTCGCCATTGATATCGGCATGGCCGTCGAACCGCCCCTTGCCGCCAGGCGCCGTCACCGTGGCACCGACCGAGGAGACCTCGCCCGCCAAAAACGCCGCAAAGGTGCCGATCTCCGCATCGATCTCCACCGGCTCGCCGGCCGGACGCAGCGTCACCTTGGCGTTCACGGTGCCGTCAGGCTCGGGCCACAGCAGGCTGAGATCGGCATTCTTCATCACAACCGGCTCTTCCCCATGCGCCGCATAGCGCAGGGTCGCCCCGGTCAGCTCCACCGCCTCGATCCGCAGCGGCTGCCCGCCGCCCGCGCCGGACCCGGTGCCGCCCGCTGCCGCCCCACCGCTGCCAAAGACCCAGTTGCCAACGCCATCCTCATTGGTGGCCAGGTTCAGATGCGGCAGGATCGCGGAGACTTCGGTGACCCGCACATTGCCCTGCAGCAGATCCGCCGCCGCAACGCCGATGGTGACCCGCTCCGCCCGCAGCATCGGCTCCGGCCCGGCCCAGTCCGCATTGGACAGCGTCACCGCATCCGCCTTGACCCCCAGCACCGGCCAGAAGGTAAAGCTCACCTTGCCGCCAAGCCCCAGCTGCCGCCCGGTCTGCGCCTCCAGCTGATCCGCGGCCAGCCGCGCGATCTTCTCGCCCGGAAGCAGCAGCACCAGCCCTGCCAGCACTGCAACCGTCAGCACCAGCGCCATCACGACCCGGATTATCAGCTTCATCGGCCCACTCCTCATGTCTTGTCCCCCTGTTCCCCGAGGGTCTTTTCCCCAGCTTACCCTTTGGGGAGAGGGGCGCAATGCAGGAAGCCCCCTCCCGCATCACAGCTTCGCGCGTTCGAGGCGGGAGGTTACCGCAGCCGGAACCGCTGCCGCAGGCCCAAGCCGAGGAAAAACAACAGCGGCAGGCTGGCGACAGTCTGGAAGCCGGACAAAACCTTCAGATGCTGCGGCAAGGCCTGCAAGAACTCGGCACCGAAATAGACCCGCCCGAAACCGAAGACCGGAAACAAGTTGGAGAAGCTCAGCGCCATGGCTGTCCAGTCATCGGAGCCAAGCAGAGGCTTGGCGGTTTCAGCCACAAAGTGCTGCGCTATGACGAAGGTGCCAAGTAGCCAAATCGCGAACAGCCACCAGAACGGGCGTGCGATGGAATAGCCGTACTCCGAGAACCAGCCAAACAGCAGATAAGGCAGCCGCTGCCGGATTGGGCCAATCCTGCCGGCAAAATGCATCTCGCGGCGGAAGAAGAAGTGTTCGTCCTCGGGGAGGCCTTGTTTGGCGAGGAGATGGCGGATCGTGGCGCAGGTTTCACGGGCTGTTTCTAGCCGTTCTGAGTCTGTACTGCTTCTGCGCTTTTCATGGACTTCAGGCCAGTGATCCGGGTTAGCGGCAAATGTCGTGCGGTCATGTAGCACGGTGCCATCAAAAACTGGGTGACCGCACCTGAATTTCGAATGACGGAAACTTGCAGGCTTCTCAAAGCGAGCAAGTGAAAAGGTTGGGCCAATTCTGTGTTTGGAACTTTCCTTGAAATAGCAGGTGGTAAAACTGGCGTGATCGGTGAATTCTGCACTGGTCCAAGATGCTGGTTGTTCAAAGGTTACATCAGAGTATCCGGTGTAACCTCCAAAAGCACAATCATCGAACGTTGCGCTTCCTTCGCAGGTAACCCCATGGAAATTAAACTCACCTTCAAAACGTGACCTTGTGAAAACAACATCATCAAATTGCACGCCCGAGAAGCTTACCCCACTTTTCCAAACTGAACTGATTGCGAAGAAAGAACTCTGGAAAGTGGAGTTGCGGACGGAAACGCTCGTCAAGAATACAGCACCTTCCGCATACACTTCACGAAACCTACAATTTGCGATAACGAGGCCGTTGCCAAAAACCATTCGGTCAATTGTTAGAGGTTGATCGACCTTCAGCCGGGAGAGGTGAATCAGATGCTCAGGGTTCGGCAGCTTCAGCTCCTTTTCCAGGGTGCCACCTCCCAGGCGAGTTCTGTATAGCTGAGTGATTTGCTCCCTCAGGTTGGGCCAGGCTGCCAGCTCAATAACAATTTCCGGATCAATTTCTGAAACTAACAACCGTTGGCTATCGCTCAGCGCTTGCCCAATCCAAGCATTCCACGCTTTGCGATTGCGCTCGTGATCATCCCCATAAAGCGTCATCAGCACATACCAGGGGTTCTCGTTGGCGGGGGTCAGCTTGGGCTGCGGGGTGGCCGGGGCCTCCGGCACGTCTGTCTCGTCACGCATCAATCGCTCTCGTCATGCAAACACGCTTTGCGGCAGGCTACGGGCTTTGGCGCTCTGGCTTCAACACCTAACGGAGGGCAGCCCCCGGCCTCGGGTGGGGGTGAAGCCCCCTCCCGTGGGGGAGGTCGGGGGCTGCCCGGCCTATCGTCCGGGCAAGGGGAAAATGCAGCCTCTGGTGCACAGGGGGGTGCACAGGGGGTGTACAGGGGGTGCACGTCTGGCACCCTCCGTTTTCCTTGCCTCCTGCCGCATTCCTGATATACGCGCGCGCATGACCAGTACCCCGTCCAGCAACCCGCCCAGCCTCCGCCCCGACCTCGCTCCGGAACCGCAGTTCCGCGAGGCGCCCCGTGACGGCCAACCGACCCTCGGCATGGTGTCGCTCGGCTGCCCCAAGGCGCTGGTCGACAGCGAGCGCATCCTGACCCGGCTGCGTGCCGAGGGCTACGGCATCTCGCCCGACTACGCCGGTGCCGACGCGGTGATCGTCAACACCTGCGGCTTCCTCGACAGCGCCAAGGCGGAGAGCCTGGAAGCGATCGGCGAGGCGCTGAAGGAAAACGGCAAGGTGATCGTCACCGGCTGCCTGGGCGCCGAGCCGGACTACATCCGCGAGCATCACCCGCGCATCCATGCCGTCACCGGCCCGCATCAGTATGAGCAGGTGCTGGACGCGGTGCATTCCGCGGTGCCGCCCTCCCCGAACCCCTACGTGGACCTGCTGCCCGCGGCGGGTGTCAAGCTTACCCCGCGGCACTTCAGCTATCTGAAGATTTCAGAAGGTTGCAACCACAAGTGCAAGTTCTGCATTATCCCGGACATGCGCGGCAAGCTGGCCTCCCGCCCCGTCCACGCGGTGCTGCGCGAGGCGGAGAAGCTGGTCGAGGCCGGGGTGCGCGAACTGCTGGTGATTTCGCAGGACACCTCCGCCTACGGACTGGACCGCAAGTATTCCGCCCACCCCTGGAAGGGCGAGGAGGTGCGCAGCCACATTCAAGACCTCTCAAGGGAACTCGGGCGGCTTGGCCGTCCGCAGGACCTGTGGGTGCGGCTGCATTATGTCTACCCCTACCCGCATGTACGCGAGCTGATCCCGCTGATGGCGGACCCGGACAACGCGCTCTTGCCCTATCTGGACATCCCCTTCCAGCACGCCCACCCGGATGTGCTGCGCCGCATGGCGCGCCCGGCGGCGGCCGCCAAGACGCTGGACGAGATCCGCGCCTGGCGCGAGACCTGCCCGGACATCACCCTGCGCTCCACCTTCATCGTCGGCTTCCCCGGCGAGACCGAGGCGGAATTCCAGCATCTCCTCGATTGGATGGACGAGGCGCAACTGGACCGAGTGGGTTGTTTTAAATACGAAAACGTCGACGGCGCCCGTTCCAACGACCTGCCGGACCATGTGCCGGAAGAGGTCAAGCAGGAGCGCTGGGAGCGCTTCATGGAGAAGGCCCAGGCGATCTCCGAGGCCAAGCTGGCGGCCAAGGTCGGCCAGACGATGCAGGTTATCGTCGATGACATCGACGAAGACGGCATCGCCACCTGCCGCACCAAGGCCGACGCGCCGGAGATCGACGGCAACCTGTTCATTGATGAGGGAACTGAGGGTTTGCAAACCGGTGATCTGGTGACGGTCGAAGTGGACGAGGCCGGGGAATATGACCTGTGGGGGCGCTTGCCGCAGTAGGCGGCTGCCCTGACATTCGCGAACTGCTCCAAAGGCGGCCCCAAACCCGGGCCGCCTTTTGCTTATCAGCTTGGCCGCTTCGAAAACCCGTTCCCGAATCTCCACTTTTGGTTATGTTTATTTCCTGACAGGAAATTCCAAAACACAACCAATAAACCTCAACAGTGGAGACAACCGTGACCAAACCTGCATTTACCAAACTGCCTGACCGCTCTGCCGATCCGGTGCTGGATGACCTTGAGGGCTGGACCAAAGCCGAGGGCAGCCCCTCGATGAAGACCTGGATCGAATACACATCCGAGGATGGCGGCATCATCAGCGGCTGGTGGGAGGCCACGCCGGGCACCTATCACGCCACCTATGACGCCTGGGAATTCGTTCACATGATCGAAGGCCGGATCATCATCACCGCAGAGGGCGAAGAACCGAACGAAGTGGGCCCGGGCGATGCCTTTGTTGTCGAAAAAGGCTTTGCCGGCACCTGGGAGATCAAGGAAAAAGTGCTGAAGCACTTCGTGATCAAGCTAAAGTAAGTGTGCTGGGGCGGCTGTTAAGGGCCGCCCCGGCCAAAGAATGCAACAAGCCAGGGAGAGCGCCCAGCCATGCCGAATGACACCCCTCCGGAGCCGGATATCGCCCAGAAAGCCCCCTTCCCCGTCGAGGTAAAAGAGGGAAAGACCTATTTCTGGTGCGCCTGCGGCAAGTCAGGCAAGCAGCCGTTCTGCGATGGCTCGCACAAGGACACCGAATTCGAGCCGGTGAAATACAAGGCGGAAAAGGACGGCAAAGTGTTCTTCTGCGGCTGCAAGCATTCGGGGAAGAAGCCGCTGTGCGACGGCACGCATTCGAAGCTTTGAGCGGCCAGGAGCGGGCCGGACTGCAAAAGAAAGCCCCGCAAGGCGGACCTGCGGGGCGGGTGTGCCGCGGGATCAGGCCATCAGCCGCTTGAACAGGTCTGCACTGGGGCAGAAGTCCGGCACCGCGGGTCCGTCACCGCGGCGCGACGAGATCCACAGCGCGCAGGTCTTGCTGCAGCCCGCGCCGCGGCAGGCGGTCACCATCCGGGCATAGTCCAGCCCGTTGAGCCGTCCGCTGCGCATCTCCTGGTCCAGGTCGACGCCCGCGGCCTCTGCCACAGCGCGCAAGAGCCACAGGTGGCGGAAGATATTGCCGAGGCCCTCGGCCTCCGCTGCCATGTCCTTCATCAGGCGCGGTCCTTCAATTGAACCAGCACGTCCGCGTTGCGGCAGCCCGGCATCGGCGCATCCGCGCGTTCATGGGCGGCCAGGAAGGCCTCGCACTGCTCCGGGGCTTCACAGCCGCGGCAGCGGGTGATCATGGCGGCCCAGTCCTCGTGGCTGATCTCGCCTGCGGCAAAGGCGCCGGTCAGATCGGCGCCGACGGTTTCGCCCATCCGGGCCATCAGCCGCAGATGGTAGAGGGGGTCCCCCAATGGCTGCATGTCGTGAACTCCTGTTGGATTCCGGGCCGGCGCCGGGGCGCGTCAGGCCTGCTGCTCGTTCAGGTAGCCGAGCAGGTCGCGGTTGCGGCAGAAATCCGGGGCCTCTGCCCCGGGGCGCAGGCCGTCAGCCAGCCATTTGCGGCAGGCGCCAACACCGCCGCAGCGGGTGCAGCGCAGCACCGCCTCAGCGATCTCGTCGAACCGCAGGGTGCCGGCCACCGCCTCTTCCTCCAGATCCAGACCAACGGTCGAAGCCATCCGGTCGAACAGCTCGGCGTGCTTTTTGAGGTCGGCTTGGGTGGTCATCGCGCTCTCCCGGAATCATTTATTCCGGGTGCAGCTTAGCGGCGGGCGGCCGGCGCGAATTTGACTCAGGTCAAACGGGTTGGGATTTATGCGGATTTCGCGCCAAGGTGGTCGAGATAGGCCCGCACCGCATCCTGCACCCGGCGGAAGCGGTCGCCGCCCAGCTTCTTGCCGCCGTACCAGCGGGTTACGATGATGACGTGATCCTTGAGGCCCTCACGCTCCATCATCCGCAGGATCACCATGCCCGCCCCGGACTCGCCGTCATCGGCCTTGAGCCCGCCCGCGGGCAGCACCGCCGCCCAGGTGTTGTGGGTCGCCTTGGCATAGGAGCGGTCGGTCTTGAGCGCTGCCAGCACCGCATCGACGTCCTCGCGCGAGGCGGTCGGCGCGCCGGTCACCGCATAGCGCGAGCCGCGGTCGGTCAGGACCACGCCCAGCATCGTGAGCGCGGGGGCCGCGTGATCCCTGGCCGCCATGGTCAGTTCAGCCCGTAGCGGTCGATCGTCGCCTGCACCACCCGCACCCGGTCGGGGTTGGCCGGATGGGTGCCCAGGAAACGGTCGCCCGGGTCCGGCAGCCGGTTGAAGAAGCGCACGCCGATGCTGGGCCGGTAGCCGGCTTTGTGGGTGATGATGGTGCCCAGCTCATCCGCCTCCAGCTCGAAATCCTTGGAGTAGGTGCGCGCCCCGACAAAGCCGCCGAGATCCTGCGCCGTGGACACGCTGGCAGACCCGCCGCCCGCCAGCGCGGTGATCAGGCCGGCGCCGGCGCTGACCAGCGCGGAATTCTGCGCCTGCCGCGCCAGGTGGCCGCGGATGTGATGCGCGGCCTCGTGCGACATGACAAAGGCCAGCTCATCATGGTTGGCGATCTGACCCAGCATCCGTTGGGTGAAGGTGATCACCGGGCGGCCCGAGCGGTCCAGGCTCTGGTAAGCGTTCGGCGCCGCTTTCGGATTCGGGTCGATGCGGATCAGGAAATCGCAGTTCAGGCCCTGGGTGCGGCTGCGGCATTCGCGCTCCGCCACCGGCTCCACCCGCCGGGAGACGGAGGCGAATGCGTTGCGCGCCTGGGCAGGCGCCATCCCCTGCACCCGCGGCGCCTGAACGGCAGATACAGGTTGCGGCACGGGCTCAACAGCCACGTGACAGGCGCTGACAGCAAGGGCAAGCAGACACATAAAACGGCGCATGGCAGATCCTTTTGCGGTTCGCCGCGACTTTACCGTGCAAGCCTGAGGGGAGCAATCGCGGCGGCGGCGGAAGATTGCCGGTCCATCGGCATGATCACCTGTGTTTGCAAGGTCTTGCCAGCAGGCGGGCCGCGGTGGCAGGCTGGTGTCATGTTTACAATCGAACATGAATTCGACTCGACGGTCATCACCCTGGTGGATGAGGGCGGAGCCCCCCTCGCCGAGGATGTGACCATCAATTCCTTTGCAGAATGCGTCACGGTCGAGCAATACGACCCGCGCACCGACAGCGTGCAGAAAATCACCCTGTCGCATCTTCAGGTGCGCGACCTGGCGGCAGCGCTGGACCTGCCCGAAGGGGTCTACCGTCTGGTGGGCGGCGAAGACGGGGAAGACTAGGCGTCAGCCCGCCCCCTGATAGACAAAGACCTTGTCGCGCGAGGTTGCGCCGCGGCGCAGCTCCAGGCCTGAGGGGGCCGTTCCCATGGCCGTTGCCAGCAGCTGGCGGATGGCCTCATTCGCCTTGCCGTTCTCCGGGGCTGCGGTGACGGAGATTTTCAGCGCGCCCTCTGCCTGCACAATCGCACTGCGCGCCGCCTTCGGCGCGGCCCGCACCGCAATTTCCGTTCCCGGCACGCACAGATGGCTCAGATCCGGCAGGTCTTTCTTCTTTGGCTTCCCCATATGGCCACACATGCCCTGTGCAGACGGCAAAAGCCATAGACTTTGCCCGTCCGGCGCAGCTTTCACCCCGGCAACGAAACCCAGCCCTGCTGCTTCTGCAGCACAGATGCAGCGCGCAAGGCCCGTTGGCTCTTGAAAAAACTCCAATGCCTGCCGAGATAGGCAGCAACAGATGTAAAAAGGTTTCACATATGCCTGCACGCAATGACGCCGCCCTTGAATTCCTGCTGTCGCGCCGCTCGCGCCCGGCCAAGACCCTGGTGGCCCCTGCGCCTTCGCGCGAGGAGCTGCTGCCGATCCTGACCGCCGCCGCCCGCACCCCCGATCATGGCAAGCTGGAGCCCTGGCGCTTCATCGTGGTGGAAAAGCCCGCCATGGCACGGCTGGCGGACCTGTGCGAGGAAACCGGCACCCGGCTGGGCAAAAGCCCCGAGGACATCGCCAAGGGCCGCAGCCAGTTCGACCTGGGCCAGCTTGCCGTCGCAGTGGTCGAAATACAGACCGAAAGCCCCAAGGTGCCCTCCATCGAGCAAAGCTATTCCGCCGGCGCCGTCTGCCTGTCGCTGCTCAATGCCGCGCTGGCGGCCGGCTGGGGCGCCAACTGGCTCAGCGGCTGGGCCAGCCATGACCGCGGCTTCTGCGAGGCCGCCTTTGGCCTTGCAGAGAACGAGCGCATTGCCGGCATCATTCACATCGCCACCGAAAGCTCCGCCCCGCCCGAGCGCCCGCGCCCGGACCTTGACGCAATCACCACCTGGATGAGCGCATGATCTTCACCGCCTTTTTCAAGACCCTCGGCCAGACCGGCGACCCGCGCTTCCGCAAGGTGCTGTTCCTGGGCCTGGGTTTGACCGTCGCCCTGCTGATTGCGGCCTACGCCGGGTTCCTGATGCTGATCCAGTGGCTGGTCGGCCCCGAAGCCACGCTGCCGGTGCTGGGCGAGGTCACCTGGCTCGATGACCTGCTCTCCGTCGGCTCGTTGGTCTTCATGCTGGTGCTGTCGGTCTTCCTGATGGTGCCGGTGGCCTCGGCCATCACCTCGATGTTCCTTGAGGAGGTGGCGCAAGCGGTGGAGGACAAGCACTACCCTGCCCTGCCGCCCGCCCCCAAGGTGCCGTTCTGGGACGCGGTCAAGGACACGGTGAATTTCCTCGGCCTTCTGATTGCGGCCAATACCCTGGCGCTGTTCCTCTATGTGCTGTTCCCGCCTGCGGCGCTGTTCATCTTCTGGGGGCTGAACGGCTTCCTGCTGGGGCGGGAATATTTCACCCTCGCCGCTGCCCGCCGGGTGGGCACTGCCGAGGCCAAGAAGCTGCGCCGCCGCCACGCGGGCACCATCTGGGCGGCCGGCACGCTGATGGCGATGCCGCTGTCGGTGCCGCTGCTGAACCTGGTGATCCCGATCCTGGGCGCCGCCACCTTCACCCATCTCTACCACGCGCTGGCCCGCAAATAAGACGGGCCGCTCCCCCGGCCGCAGCCGTGTCAAGGCCGGCTTGAGCCGCCGCGCGGCACGCGCGGTTCAGCCTTGACGCGGCGGAGGGCGGACTACACTCGAGATGGCGCCTTGAGGGGCACACCTGCCCCTCAAACGCTTCTCGGCAAGTTTCTTCTGATTCCGGTTTTGCGATGCCGCCCGCTCCAGCCCGCCAGGGCTGGCCGCACCCGCGCCGCGCGCCAGCGCGGCGCCACGCCCAACCGGCACCGAGGCATGCCAATGCCTCCCAGCCGGGCGGGAGTGCTTCCTTTCTTGGAAAACGGAGACCCGCGGATTTACCCTTGCTCGGGCAGCATCCCCATCCAGTCGAAGTCCCGCACCGAGATCACGCCGGAAAAGATGATCCCGGCCACAATCGCCCAGATCACCGCAGCCACCCCGGTGGTGATCCAGGCTTTCTGCTTCAGGTAATGATTCTCAGGCGCCCCGGCATGGGTGCCCGGCACCACCTCGCCCTTGTCGCCCTGGGTCTCCAGACGGATCGGGATGATCACCAGGAAGGTCAGGAACCAGATCACTGCATACAGAACGATCGCTGATGTAACACCCATGGGTCCGGCCTCCTGAACTTGCCCTGCCCCGCTGCTGGGGCAGGACGCTCATAGCCTCAAACTTCCTCGAGTTCCACCAGGCAGCCGTTGAAATCCTTGGGATGCAGGAACAGAACCGGTTTGCCATGCGCGCCGATTTTCGGCTCGCCCGTGCCCAGCACCCGCGCGCCTTGTGCCTTCAGGTGGTCGCGCGCCGCCAGGATGTCCTCCACCTCATAGCAGACATGGTGGATGCCGCCTGCCGGGTTCTTCTCCAGGAAGCCGTTGATCGGCGAATTCTCCCCCAGGGGATACAGCAGCTCGATCTTGGTGTTGGGCAGTTCGATGAACACGACGGTCACCCCGTGATCCGGCTCATCCTGCGGCTCGCCCACCTTGGCACCCAGCGCATTGCGGTACTGCGCGGATGCGGCCTCCAGGTCGGGGACAGCAATGGCAACATGGTTCAGACGGCCAATCATTTCAGGTGTGCTCCTCTCACAAATGTTCCTCGCCCCCGGTTATGGGGCGGATGCTGCGCCGCGGCAAGTGCGCCATTGCGCACGGGGGCGCCCGGATGCGGCAGCGCACGCGCCGTTAACCAGGTATTAGCCTCGACTTCCTAGCGTCGGATCATATCCCGCAAGGAGGATACGTTATGGACGATTCGGAACTGTTTGCTGCCGCTCAACGCCTGCCCACCACCCGCCGGCCGCTGCTGGGGCTGACCATTCTGGTTGTCGAGGACAGCCGCTTTGCCTGCGAGGCGCTGCGCCTCCTCTGCCTGCGCAGCGGCGCCCGCATCCGCCGGGCCGACTGTCTGAAATCCGCCCGCCGCCACCTGCAGGTCTACCGCCCCTCGGTGCTGATTGCCGATGTCGGGCTGCCGGACGGCTCCGGCCTCGACCTGATCCGCGAACTGGCCGAGGCCAGCCCGCGCCCCGGCGTGATCCTGGCCACCTCCGGCGACCCGGCGCTGGAAGGCGCCGCGCTTGAGGCCGGCGCCGCCGGCTTCCTGGAAAAGCCGATCACCTCGCTGGCGGCCTTCCAGCAGAAGATCCTGTCGAACCTGCCTGCCGACCGCCAGCTGTCCGGCCCGCGGGCCCTGGATGACGAAACGGTGGAGCCGGATTTGCTCGCCTACCGGGACGACATGGCCCATGCCGCCGACGTGCTCAGCATGTCGCAGGAGGAGAAAACCCTGGCCTATCTGGCACAGTTCCTGGGCGGTGTCGCCCGCAGCGCCGGCGACCGGCCGCTCGCCGATGCCGCGGACCGCCTGGACAGCGCCCGGCAAAAGGGTGAGCCGCTCACTCAGGACACCGCCGCGCTGGCCGGCCTGGTGCAGGAGCGGCTCGAACGCCGCGCGGCGATCTGACATGGCAGAGGTCTTTCTCATCGCCCTCGCCACGCTCGTCATCGTGCTGTACGGCCAGACCCGTCTCGACGCCCGCGCAATCCGCCGCAACCGCGGCAACGCAAACAGCCGCCCGCTGATCCTGAACCCGCCCAGCCGCTGACGCGGGATCCGCCCGCCGGGCTGCGCTGACCATGCCCGTTGTTGCCCCTATTGCGATGAATTGAAGCAAGCCTGGCACCGGCACCCGCGTAACACCTGTGTGCTGCCTGCGGCCCGGGCAATCTCAGCATCCTCAGCCCTTGAGGCTGTCCGCACTTCCAGCCCCTGCAGCAACACAGGCTATCCGGGGATCCGTACCCTCCCGGTAACATGGTGACTCCCAGACGCCGCAACAGCCGGGGCATTTCCTGTTGCCCGTCAGCTGCTGCCCCCCTTCATTCCGCCTGGCCTGCAGGCAAGCAATGGCGGACCTGTTTCCGCAACCCGCTGCCGGTTGATCGCACTCTTTCAGGCACTTCCTCCGGCCGACGCCTGTCCGGTGCTCTCCCGCGCCCGCAGCTGCGCGGCCAAGGCCGCACCGCTTGGCGGCCTTGGGCCCGGCACCGCCTGCAGGCGGTGCCGGGCCCAACGGCTCAGGTCATTCCCCGAATGATCTGAGCGGGCGGGAGCCGCCCGGCTGTTCTGCGAGGCGCACCGGCTTTGCGGGCTGCCGGTGCGCAGCACGCGAAGACCTGCTCGAAAACACGGGCCGCCGTCTTGCGCCCTGCCGCACAGATGGCGCCGTTCCGTCCTCTCAACCGCAGCGAGCCCGGCAACCGGGGCCTACAGCAGCAGCCCCGGATCATCCTCCATCGCAAGCCCCGGGAACACCCCGGCCTCAAGCCCGCTTTTCTGAGCTCCGGCAAGCCCGTGCAGCATCCAGGCGAGGTAGCGGCGCACATCTGCGGTCGGCATCAGGTCGCGCCGGTCGTAGAGATCGGCCTCTGCCAGCCCCGGCCAGCGCCCCAGCACCCGGCCGCCGCGGACCGCGCCGCCCGCCAGCAGCATCGCGCCGCCGGTGCCGTGGTCGGTGCCCCCCGTGCCGTTCTCCCGCACCGTGCGCCCGAACTCGGTCACCGCCGCAACCGCGGTCTTGCCCCAGATCTCCGGACCCACACCGCGTTGCAGCTCCAGGATCGTCTCCGCCAGCCGCCCCAGCGCCGCCTTCAGGCCGCCCGCCTGGCGGTTGTGCGTGTCCCAGCCGTTGATCGAAAACGCCGCAATCCTGCTGTCGCCGCGCAGCTGCTCTGCGGCATAGGCGGCAATGGCGGTATGCGCCTTGCCCTTCGGCGTTGTCATCATCGACATCATCCCGCCGTCTTCGCTGCCGTCCCCGCCGCCCTCGAGATCCAGGGACATGTCCTGACGGGTCAGCTCCAGCGCCTCGTTCAGCGCGGCGTGAAACAGCGGGTCGTCCTCCATCAGGAGGCCTGCCAGCCGCTCCGCCTGCGGGCTCATCGCCAGCGCTGCCCCCGGCGCCCATTGCGACACCGGCGCAGCGCCCTCCAGCAGCAGCATCCGCTCCTGGCCGATGGCAAAGGCGGTGCGCGCGTCCGTCCCCGGCGTCTGCTGCAGCAGCCGGTTCAGCCAGCCGTCCCGGGCCTCGCCCAGCCCGGCGGTGCCCGCCTCCAGCAGGTCCTGCCCGTCGAAATGGCTGCGCCGGTCGCGGTAGGGCGTGGACACCGCCTGAACAAAGCCAAGCTCCCCCTTGCGCCACAACGGCAGCAACGGTGCCAGTGCCGGATGCATGGCGTAAAAACCGTCCAGATCGGCGGCCCCGGCATCCGGGCCGCCCGACAGGGTCTGCCGCAGCCCGGCAAAATCCGGGTCGCCATAGGGCTGCACCACATCCAGCGCGTCCATGCCGCCGCGCAGGATGATCACCACCAGCCGCGTGTCCCACGGGGCGGCGGCAAAACTGACGGGTGTGACCAGCGGGCTGGCGGCCAGCGAACAGCCCAGCAAGGCGGAGCGGGTCAGGAGAGAACGGCGGGTCAGCTGCATCGGATGGGCCTCCTGTTAGCGGCGCTGAAAGGCGGGAGAGGACAGGATAAGCCCGACCGCCTCGGCCTCGGTTTCGGCGGCGCGGGCGGCAAACATCACCCGCTCGTTGGCAAAGCGGCCCAGTGCCGCTGACGCAAAGCGGCGCGGATCGGGCAGCGGCTGCGTCAGCCGCCGCGGCGCCGCCATCGCCCAGCGCAGGCGGGCCGCGAGGGCTTGCGGCGTCACCCAGGCTGCATCCTCTTCGGGCCAGCCGTCCGGCCCGCCGGAAAACTCCCAGCGCTGCCCCATCGGCGTCAGCGGCGCCAGCAGCAAACGGTTGAGCTGCCCCGGCCGCAAGGCGGCAATCCGCGCTGGCGGCACCGCCAGCGCGCGGCAGGCAGAAGCAACGTAGTCAAAGGGCGGCTTTACGTTACGCAGCTGAGGCTCCCAGGATGCCGGATGCTCCAGCAGCGCCGCGTAGACCTGCATGAGATCGCCGCCGCTTTGCTGGTAACGTGCCGCCAAGTGGGAGATCAGCGCAGGCTCCGGTGTATCCGAGATGAAATGCACCGCCAGCTTCCAGGCGATATGGCGCGCAGTTGCCGGGTGGCGCGCCAGATCGCGCAGGGCGCTCAGCACCTGGTCCAGCTCCGGCCTGCCGCCGCCATAAGTTTCGCCCAGGACGATCTCCGGACCCGGTTCCGCCATTCCCGGCCGGAACACGAACCCGCCGTCCCGCGTTAGGCTCAATCCCGTGAACAGCTCCGCCAGCTGCCGCACGTCCGCCTGGCTGTAAGGCCCGTCCACCCCCAGCGTGTGCAGTTCCAGCACCTCGCGGGCAAGGTTTTCGTTCAACCCGCTCAGGCGCTTGCGCCGCAGCGCTGCCCGGCTGCCCTCCCCGGCGGAGCGGTTCTGATCCAGGTATTGCAGCATCAAAGGGCTGGTGACGGCAGCGATCAGAATGTCCTCGAACCGGCCGCTGACATGCGGCCGGATCACACTCTCGGCATAAGGGGCTGCCAGAACGCGCGTCGGGCCCGTTTTGCCCTGCGCCGTGAAATGGTCAGCCCAGAACAGCACCAGCCGTTCGCGGAACGCATCGCGGGAATGGACATGGCGCAGCAGCCTCTGGCCGTGCCATCTGAAACGGGCGTGGTTCCGGGACCGGCGGAAATCCTTGAACGCCTTGTCCGCAGCCTGATAGCCGGATTTGCCTTCCTGCTTCTTGCGCTCCCGTCTCAGCTGCCGGAACTGCGCGGTGCCCGCCACCGCTTCTTCAAAACTGCTGACCGGAAACCGCCGCGCCATTTCATCAGGCCCGTGCAGGCGGCGAAGCATCTCTTCCGCCGATTGCGGGGGCGGCAGCACCGGCGACAGCCCTGCGCCAAAGCGGATCTCAGCCAAGTCTCCGTCAAACTGCATCGCCTGCTCTCCCTGAACGTCCCGTTGCCCCGTGCAGGTTAGAGCATTGGCGCCCCGGCCCACAGGTGAATTTCATATGATACGCGCGGTCTTGCCGGTTCCGTCGCCTGCCCGGCGGAATTTTCGGCACACTGTTTCCCGGCAAGGGAACCCGCCCGGAATTTTCGCAAAATTCCGCTTTGTCCGGGGCCAAAGAAAAGGCCCGGGTGAATACCCGGGCCTCCATCAAAACTTGTGAGCTGTTTACTGATCCTGCGGGATCACGCGCAGCCCCAGCTCCATCAGCTGCTCCGCCATCGGCTCGGAGGGCGCAGCCATCATCAGGTCTTCGGCGCGCTGGTTCATCGGGAACATAATCACTTCGCGGATGTTGGCCTCGTCGGCCAGCAGCATCACCATGCGGTCGATGCCGGCCGCGCAGCCGCCGTGCGGCGGGGCGCCGTACTGGAAGGCGTTGACCATGCCGCCAAAACGCTTGCGCACTTCTTCCTCGCCGTAACCGGCAATTTCGAAGGCCTTGAACATGATTTCCGGCTTGTGGTTCCGGATCGCGCCGGAGACCAGCTCATAGCCGTTGCAGGCCAGGTCGTACTGGTAGCCGGTGACGGCCAGAGGATCGCCTTGCAGCGCATCCATGCCGCCCTTGGGCATCGAGAACGGGTTGTGGTCGAAGTCCAGCTTCCCGGTCTCCTCGTCCTCCTGGTAGATCGGGAAATCCACGATCCAGGCAAAGGCAAAGCGGTCCTGCTCGGTCAGGCCCAGCTCCTCGCCGATCACGTTGCGCGCCTTGCCTGCAACGGTCTGGAAGGTCTTGGGCTTGCCGCCCAGGAAGAAGGCCGCATCGCCCACGCCCAGCTCCAGCTGCTGGCGGATCGCCTCGGTGCGCTCGGGACCGATGTTCTTGGCCAGCGGGCCAGCCGCTTCCATGCCGTCTGCCCCCTCGCGCCAGAAGATATAGCCCATGCCCGGCAGGCCCTCTTTCTGGGCAAAGGCGTTCATCCGGTCGCAGAACTTGCGGGAGCCGCCGGTGGGTGCCGGAATAGCGCGGATTTCGGTGCCTTCCTGCTCCAGCAGCTTGGCGAAGATCGCAAAGCCCGAGCCGCGGAAGTGCTCGGAGACAACCTGCATCTTGATCGGGTTGCGCAGGTCCGGCTTGTCGGTGCCGTACCACAGCGCTGCATCCTTATAGGAGATCTGCGGCCAGGTCTGATCCACCTTGCGGCCGCCGCCGAACTCCTCGAACACGCCTTTCATCACCGGCTCGATGGTGTCGAACACGTCCTGCTGGGTGACAAAGGACATTTCCATGTCGAGCTGGTAGAAGTCGGTCGGCGAACGGTCGGCGCGCGGGTCCTCGTCGCGGAAGCAGGGCGCGATCTGGAAATACTTGTCAAAGCCCGAGACCATCATCAGCTGCTTGAACTGCTGCGGCGCCTGCGGCAGGGCGTAGAACTTGCCCGGGTGCAGGCGCGACGGCACCAGGAAGTCGCGCGCGCCCTCGGGCGACGACGCGGTGATGATCGGGGTCTGGTATTCGTTGAAGCCGATGTCCCACATGCGGCGCCGGATCGAGGCCACCATGTTGGAGCGCAGCAGCATGTTCTTCTGCATCTTCTCGCGGCGCAGGTCCAGGTAGCGGTAGCGCAGGCGGGTTTCTTCCGGGTATTCCTGATCGCCGAACACCATCAGCGGCAGTTCCTCGGATTTGCCCAGCACTTCGATGTCGCGGATGAAGACCTCGATCTCGCCGGTCGGGATCTTGGGGTTCACCAGGCTTTCGTCGCGCGCCAGCACGTTGCCGTCGATGCGGATGCACCATTCGCTGCGGACCTTCTCGATCTCGGCAAACACCGGGCTGTCCGGGTCGGCCATGACCTGGGTCATGCCGTAATGGTCGCGCAGGTCGATGAACAGCAGGCCGCCGTGGTCGCGGACGCGGTGGACCCAGCCCGACAGGCGGACGGTTTCACCCACGTTGGATTTGTTCAGTTCGGCGCAGGTATGGCTGCGGTAAGCGTGCATCGGTTGACCTTTCATTATGCCGGTCTTTTGCCCGGGCGGGCCGTCATTCGGGAGATGCGCACGGAAACGGCGCGGAATTCGTCCGGGGTGGTACACAAGTTTGCGGCTCTGTTGTCAAGCAAACTGGGCAAATTCCGCACCGGCTGGCGCCCGGTTTTTGCCGGTTCAGCACAATGGCGCTGAGGCTCCCGCCCCTTGCCCGCCCCGCCGCTGCGCGGCCCGGCGGCAAGCGTTGGG